>CAWISD010000092.1:0-14316 GCA_963838615.1 uncultured Nitrososphaeraceae archaeon | reverse complement strand
TCTGTTTATCTAAATATCATCAAATTCTTGTACTGTAAGACCCGCAGTAAATGATTTGAAAAGCAATGGCTTTTTGGATAGATTCTAGTATGAAAGCAAAGAGAGAATAACAGGTGTGTGAGGAACTAGTAATCATAAACGGTTTGCAAGTAATTATACAGAGATCTATTAATTAGAAAAGATTTGGATTCATATCTAATTATTCGATCTATAATATTTTTAAATTATAATTTATAGGATGATTTGTGATAATACGAATATGTTAAATTATATTATTTTAATTGGATTGATAATAGATTTAATTGCGGCTTTTATGATGTATTATGGTAAAATTTTTAGATCAGTAGAAAAAATTGAACAAATGTCAAGTCATAGTGAACATGAAATTAAACATCGAATATTGGAAACGCAATTAGCTAGGTTTGGAGCAATCCTTTTAATTGCAGGATTTTTAATCCAAATAGTAGGTTATCTGTAATTATAATTATTTAATAATTGTGAAATGCTTTTAAATCAATATTTCTGATTTTTCTCCACAACCTCTAAAAATATATTGTAAAAATAGATTGAATATTTCTAAACCATTCTTTTTATTAATTGAATAAATCAGATAAATATATGAATAGATCCGAGAGAAATGATAAAATTCTAGTAACAGGTGCTACTGGTACGATAGGCAGCGAAGTAGTAAAACAGCTTGCATCTTATAATAATAATGCTATTAGAGCAGCAGTTCACTCTCAAAATAAGGCCGACAAATTCAAACAATATAATACAGTTGAAAGTGTTAATTTTGATTACAATAAACCAGACACTATTGCGAATGCTCTCACCGATATAAATAAACTCTTCTTATTAACAGCACTTGACCCTAACATGGAAGATACCTATTCCAATGTGGTACAAGAAGCAAAGAAAAATGGTGTAACCCACATAGTGAAATTATCTGCCGAGGGAGCTGATGCAGAACCTGGAACAATAATTGGACGAATACACAGAAGAGAAGAAAAAATCATAGAGGAATCTGGTATACCGTATACCTTCTTACGTCCAACTGGATTTATGCAAAACTTTGTTAATTTCTTTGGTCACACAATAAAAACACAAAATGCATTTTATCTTCCAGCAGGAGATGGAAAGGCTAGTTTTGTAGATGCTAGAGATATTGCAGCTGTAGCCGTAAAAATATTACAGACTAAAAGTGATACAAAACAACAACAACAACAACAACAACATGAGAATAAGGCATATCATATTACTGGTCAGGAGGCATTATCACACAGTCAAGCAGCAGAAACCCTTTCCAAAGTGATTGGTAGGAAAATATCATATATAGACATCCCGGAAGATGACGCTCGGAAAGCGATGAAAGAAATGGGCATGGAGAATTGGTTTATTGATGCCCTGATAGAGGTATATAAGATTGCTCGATTAAACCTTGTACCTCAAAATACAAATGTTGTTGAACAGATTACTGGGAGAAAACCAATATATTTTGAACAATTTGTAAAGGATTATGTAGAGTTTTTTAGATGATAAATCAATTGAGAAGATAAACATACTTAAATTATTGGAGAAAATATACTCAAGATATCTCTTTCTTTCATGATGTGCATAATAACATGCAAAAGATTGGAGATAAAATAGTCTATAATACCATTGAAGAAATCCTAGATCCATCGCATACAGTATTGGTACTATGGGATGTGCAACGCGCATTGACAAAAATGATTTTTAATACAGAAGAATTTAGTAGGAATCTGAATTCAATTGTAGAATCGGCACGCAAATCAAACATTCCAATATTCTTTACATCAATTCAAACGCTATCAAAAAGATTTGAATCTTCAGCAATCCTATACACTCTTGGTAAACGAGGATTTGACCGCTTATTTGAGCAGTTTACGACTGAAGATATGGATTTTATAATAAAACCAAAACAAGATGAAATAGTAATAAATAAACATACAGCAAGTATATTCATAGACACAGGCTTTGAGCGCATGCTTAGAAATGCTGGTATTACTACTATAGTGTTTACTGGTATTGCTACAGAATGTGGAGTAGAGTCTAGTGCTAGGGATGCCTTCAACAGAGGATTCTATTCAATAGTAGTTTCAGATTGTGTGTCCTCGCCATATAAAGATGGACATGATAGATCAATCGAAAACATGAAGAATTTAATAACCATTATAAATTCAAAAGAGATTGAGAATGTTTGGTTAAAACTCTAGAAGAGAAGCATCTAATTTCCTTCTTATATTTTATATTGATTATTCTAATTTTACAATACTTTTAAAGTTTGGGGGCTGGGTCTTTTAGGACAACTGTTATCCAGAGCATAATCGATGAAACTCATTTTCCTAAAATATAGTTAGTAAACATCTAGTGATTCAACGCAACAGTGCTCTATAACATACATATAATGATAAATATTATATAAATAAGATTTTAAATAAACGTATCATGTTTTCAAATTACTTTCTGAAAAAATTACCTTTATTATTTACAATAGGGGTATTTTTAATAACAATTGTATCAAGTCCAACAATAAGTTCGGTATTGGGCTCACCTTCTGCCGCTAATTCTTCTACCAATCCCGTATCCAACTTCTCCTCCTCCTCTTCCTCCTCCTCTACTTCCTCGGCAGCACAAAAAGAAAAAAATAATTCAACATCGACATTTAAGATAACCGATCAGATTAAAGGACTCATAAATGATCTTGTAGATAAAAATAAAACTAACGCTGCAATTGCTATAGGATTTGTCGATCCAAATGGAACTCAGTTCTATGGTCATGGTAAATTGTCCAATACCAGTAACGCTACGGTAGACCAAAATACAATATTTGCTATTGGTTCTAATACCAAAGTATTTACCACAATTCTTTTGGCAGATATGGTAAACAAAGGTCTTATCAAGTTAGATGATCCTATTGAAAAGTATCTTCCATCTAATGTTACAGTGCCCTCATTTAAAGGACACAAGATTACAATTGAAGATTTAGCTACACATACTTCAGGATTGCCAGAATGGCCTGCTAACTATTGTCCTGTTTTTAATCCCCCGAAAGGACAGCAGCCAATTAATGATACAATTCAAAACCGAATAAGTGAGATAAACTGTACTAAAAACTATACACTTGACCAATTGTATAAGGGTCTTTCCAACACCACACTTTCAAGAGAGCCTGGATCAAAATTTGAGTATTCAACTTTTGGTTCTGCACTTCTCGGTCACATTTTAACCTTAAAATCAAATATGTCATCTTTTGATGAACTTTTAAAACATAATATTCTGGATGTGCTGGGAATGAATGACACAAGTATTAGTCCTTCAGACTCACAGAAATCTCGATTAGCAATTGGGCACTTTAACGGTCAGGAACTTCCTTATTGGAATCTCACAGTTTTTGCGCCAGGTGGTGCCATTCATTCAACTGTTGGCGACATGCTAAAATTCTTATCAGCAAATATGGGATTAATTAAAACAAAGTTAGATAATGCCATGCAAGAATCACATTTAATAAGACATAATACCGGATTTGTATTACCTAATAATTTACAAGCATCAAGTAATACTAATAACATCGGCGTTTATGTTGGTTTAGGCTGGCTTATTACTACAAACTATGGCCATGAAATTGTATGGCATAATGGGGCTACTGTCAGTGGTTACAATGCCTATATGGCCTTTAATCCTACTACGGAGAGGGGTATAGTTATACTGTGCAGTGCCGCTCTTGAGACTATTAAAATTAATGACATTAGTTTCAATCAAAAGAATAAACTAAATTCTTTGATATGGAATTTGCTCAATGAATAAAGTCTAATACTGACGCTGCAAATTCTATTATCGTCCATATTTTTAATTCTTATGTAATATCTTTAACTTTATTTGTTAATGTAAAGTCTGTTTTTTATAGCGAAGATATACCATCATAATTATTTATTTTTGATTTTAGTTATTAATTTCCTTTTATCAAAATCAAATAGATCATTATATTATCAATATTATAGACCACTATAGTAATAGAGAATAAATAGAAGAGTAGGTTTGATTATATCTTATTCTAAATTTTAATTGTATTGTTTATCATGCATAGTATTGGACCACTCGTCTTCCATTAAAGTATAATTATACAAGTCATTTGGCTATATTTTAATGGATATATCATTTAGTAGCCAATAAATAGAGAAAAGATACATGAGATACAAAATCCGAATTAATTTCCCATATAATATCTATACTGCATTTCGAATTTATTGAGTGTAAAGAAAAGCGCAAGATTTACTGTAATTTGAGGAAGCAGAGGCAGTATCTAATATTATTATTCATGGATATGAATATCATTCTAATATTCTCTTTATTATAACTTGAGTTTTGGTTAAAATAAAAAAATATGGGTGTATTAATTTTCGTTTGATGAAATCAATATGTGCCTGGGCAACTTCCGTGATGGTTATGACCAGTATCATCATCATGAGGATTTCCACTACAATTAGGGAAATCGTGTGGATTACCTGCTTCTCTAGGATCATGATGATTACCCGAGGTTTGCGCAAATGCTTGTGAAGGGATAGTCATTGCAAATGTTTATGCAATAACAAATGTTGTCAATGCGAAGATGACATAATATTTTAACTTCATTAATCGATACTTAACAATTTAATTATAAATATTAAGGTATAATGTTCCATGTGGTTCATAAATCCCAATAATTTCAACATTATTAAAATTGGTATTAAACATATGGGCATAGTTATTTGCTAGCTAATATGAGGCGTGGTTATAATTCAAAAATCATTCGGCATGTTTATCTCAATACCATTTTAGCCAGTCCCAAGCATGTATTTTATTGATTTTGGATTTATTTTCTCGGTTTTACAGTTATAATATACCATATTTGATACAATAAAACAGATAAGAGTACAATTGCAGATACAGCATGAAATCCACGTACCGGTAATGGGTCTATTCTAAAGACTGATTTGATATGTTCTATCAGCGACTCTATCGATATCTTTCTCTGGCTGGAGATTGCCTGTCCCAATACCTATTGATAAAAGCATACAAGCTCAAGCCGTTCTTTAGGAGTATTTTCGTATCGTTCAACAGAGGACAAACTAGATCTACTCCCAATCCTTTGCTATATCCATACAGTTTCTTGTCATCATACCCAGGGTCAGCCACCATATAACATACCAATGGTAAAGAGAATACTGAAAAAGGAGAATGATAAGATATTAAAGGAACATATATCTGGTTATCCTGCACATTAGCAATAGTTGCATCAGCAGTTAGAGGTACTATGATTTCTTTTCCTGCTGTTGTTGCTGTTGTAGATGTTAGATGTAGTTTATATTCAAAAACCCACCCCTTGGTATGACTATAACCCCATCATCTTGCATCTGTATCGATACCAGAACAAGGTGCTACTCCTTTTTTCATGGATAATTTATGCCATACATGACCCTTTGCTTTTATTAGAGTGCTTTGACTATTGCTGCTGTTATAGAAGGGTCTGCCACACCCTCTGCTGCAGCAAACAGATATCCCATTGTTGATATCCTTTGTTTAATGTCTGTAGCCATAGTCTTTAGTCTACTATCAAATGTTCGTCTACTGGGTGTATGATACCATACCACAGGCTAGTACTAGTTTATGGTTATACTGATAATCTATCATAAGAAAAGTATGTAATGCATTGTTTGAATCGATTTTAAACCATATCCTTACGATAAAGCATCTCAAAATTACCGTTGGAGAATATACATATGGTCTGCCACGTTTCCTCCTTGGTGCAGTAGGCCATGATATACAACAACCTATCAAATATAAAATATTATTTTTTAAAAATTATTTTAACCGTGGTAAATATGCAGGAGATCTATTATGTATATTCCAAGATAATTTGGATATCACCTATATCAACTTTTTCTTGTATTTTTTCTATATTTATCATATCTAATAAATCAAGTCCTCCGCCTTCTATTGTAAACATTTGCTCTTCACCATCATATGAAATAACTTCATAATCAATCAAGTAAAATAAATATATTTTTAATTCAATAAAAGATATTTGAAAATTTTGTTGTATTGCTAATGCAAGAACATAAAAAGAAACCTTATTTGCACAGCGTAATAAGATAAGTTCTACAATAGAAGCTTTTAACTCTGGTGATTTTATATCTTTGTTATTAATAATACTCATTTATTTTTCACCTTTTACTAATTCATAATATAGGATTTCCATTATTATCATAATAAATTGCAAATTTATTTAATATAATCATATGATTTATAGTAATAAAAATAAGTTAAATAGATGTAGTGCTTTGTTGTATGATTCTTAAAATCTCATTTCACTATCTGTTTTGTCTAATAGATGAGGCATGGTCATAATTCCAGATCCCATGCCTTTATCTAGAACTTTTACCTCTCACCAAATACCAAGCATGTATTTTATTGATTTTGGATTTATTTTCTCGGTTTTACAGTTATAATATACCATATTTGATACAATAAAACAGATAAGAGTACAATTGCGGATACAGCATGAAATCCACTTACCGGTAATGGGTCTATTCTAAAGACTGATTTGATATGTTCTATCAGCGACTCTATCGATATCTTTCTCTGGCTGGAGATTGCCTGTCTCAATACCTATTGATAAAAGCATACAAGCTCAAGCCGTTCTTTAGGAGTATTTTCGTATCGTTCAACAGAGGACAAACTAGATTTACTCCCAATCCTTTGCTATATCCATACAGTTTCTTGTCATCATACCCAGGGTCAGCCACCATATAACATACCAATGGTAAAGAGAATACTGAAAAAGGAGAATGATAAGATATTAAAGGAACATATATCTGGTTATCCTGCACATTAGCAATAGTTGCATCAGCAGTTAGAAGTACGATGATTCTCTTTTCCTGCTGTTGTTGCTGTTGTAGATGTTAGATGTAGTTTATATTCAAAAACCCACCCCTTGGTATGACTATAACCCCATCATCTTGCATCTGTATCGATACCAGAACAAGGTGCTACTCCTTTTTTCATGGATAATTTATGCCATACATGACCCTTTGCTTTTATTAGAGTGCTTTGACTATTGCTGCTGTTATAGAAGGGTCTGCCACACCCTCTGCTGCAGCAAACAGATATCCCATTGTTGATATCCTTTGTTTAATGTCTGTAGCCATAGTCTTTAGTCTACTATCAAATGTTCGTCTACTGGGAGTAGATACCATACCACAGGCTAGTACTAGTTTATGGTTATACTGACAGTCCCTGTTAAGAAAGGTATGTAATGTATTGTTTGAATCGATTTTAAATCATCATATCCTTAAGATAAAACATCTTGAATTACTGTTGTTGGAGAATATACATATGGTCTGCCACGTTTCCTCCTTGGTGCAATAGGCCATGGTATGCAACCTATCATATACAGAATGTTAAAGAGTATGGATTCCTCTATTCTAGCAAGAGCTAACCTTTGAGACCGTGTTTCTCAAAAGAATATCTCAAGGGCTATCTTTAAGATATATGACATGTGTTGAAAATAGATTTGAATTATGACCATGTCTCAATTATATAGCAAATGTTTTAGATACGATGAAAACTATTCTTTATAATGTTATTCTAAACATATGGTAAAACCTTATTATCCATATTTTTAATTGGCCTGATTATAGTATCTTTTTCTTATATTTTTAACGGATATTTTCAAAAACTACAAAAACAACAACAGAAAATAATAGCATATGCTCAAAAAGAAATATTTAATGGATCTAACCAATCATCTGGAAATGAATTATCATATGCACTTTTGAAGGGGTTTATGACAAAAGTGTTTAAACAATTACCGAGCAACTCTTCCAACAGAACCTCTTTTTCTAATTCTAGTATTCCAATATCAATCGTTGTAGGCATTGTAACTGCAAAGAGAACTCATGTTTCTGAATATGTTAGTATTTCAAGTTCCATCGATAAGAAGGTAGATGGAAACACTGTTTTTGATATAGCATCCATAGAAAAAACATTTGTAACAACTGTTTTGGCAGACATGATAAAACAAGGATTGGTTAATCTGGATGATCCAGTCTAAAAATACCTTCCTGTAAATAATGTAATTGTTCCCACCTACAACGGACACAAAATAACATTAAAGGATTTGGCAACCCATACTTCAGGATTGCCTGATTTTCCAACAGGCTGGATTAGAAATCATACTTATACCACTCAACAGGTCTACGATTTTCTTTCAAACACACCTCTACCAAATGAACCTGGGGTCAAGGCAGATTATTCTGACATTAGAATGGATCTTTTAGGTCACATTTTATCTCTACGAGCGAGTGTATCATTTGATAAACTTGTAAAAGATAGAATTCTTGATGTTCTTGCCATGAATAGCACTGGAACAGGTATTAATACAACAGGAATATCCGTTCCCGATGATATTAAATCAAGATTTGCTAAAGGCCATATTAATGGAAAAGAGGTCAATGTGGAGGTAATACCGGAAGCAATTCAATCGGCTGGTGCCATGTATTCTACAGCAAATGACATGCTGAAATATCTTTCAGATAATATGGCATTAATACATACTGGACTCAATGACGAAGATGCAGCAGACCCATTTAATGAGACATTCGTTTGGAGTTCATTATGAAGGTAAATCGCTTATACAGGACTACATAGGTTTAGGATGGACCGTAACAACGTATTTTGGAAAGGAGATCATTTGGCATACTGGTTCAATAGATGGTTATACCAGCATAATAGGATTTAACACTGAAAAACAAATAGGCTTGGTAATATTATGCAGCTCCCACATTAGAGATTTTTCTCCAAAAGAAATGATAGATTTTGTAGTTCCTTTTCTTCTTTATTACAAATAATCAAATCTGTCTTCATTTTTTTATCCATGATAAAACCATGGTAAAATTAGATATTTTTAAGATTGTGCTTTAAACAATACATTTTAAATAGTTAGAAAAAGTATTATATTGTTAAAATATTTTCAATGGACCGAGTGGGATTTGCGGCAAAAATGACATGGAATTTTTTGTCTTAACTATATGAATTAAAAAGAGAATTTAAAAAGTGTTGTTTCATTAATTGATCGTCATAATTATGGGTCCAATGGGGGTTTGATTTGGGTAGGTAAATGGGTTCAATTACTTTAATATTCGATAAGCAGGTTATTCAACTTAGTGTTATTGTAATTTAACATAATTTTCATTTATAATTTTTCAAAATTATATGGTCTGCTTATTAGAAAGAGCATTACCTGAAGGCTTTAAAAAAATAATAAAAATATAGATGAACATAGACTATATATAGTAAAACCTTTTTATATAAACAAGCGCTATATTTACGGCGTTAACATCTGTTATGATTTTAGGTATCTCGTTTGCAAAATCAGGATTGGCTATTATGCTTATTTTGGTAGGTCTCATATTAACTATTAACATTCATACACAAAACGGTTCAGCACAATTGACTCAAAATATTAATTTAACTGGCACATGGAAAGCTAATGACGGTGGAACTTATTATATAAGAAACATAGGTAATGACGTGTGGTGGCTTGGAATTAGCAGTAACGATGACGGAAAGACATTTTCCAATGTTCTAAAAGGGCAAATTCATATAAACAATAAAACAATAACTGCCGATTGGTCAGACATACCTAAAGGAACTAATGGTTATAATGGTAAGTTGACTTTAGCTATTGATTCCAATATTATGTTACACAAAGTAAAGGAAACAAATTATAATAAAAGTGGAGATCCCTCTTGTTGTTTTGGAGCTTCTAAGTGGCAAAGATAAAAATCTTTTTAATTTATAGTATATTATAATCCTTTTCTCATACGCGGTAACTCTTATAAACGCTCAAGATATATTAAAAAACCAATAAAAATAGGATTTGATAATTAGATATCATACATTATCAAAAATTATTTTATTGTTGCTTCGATTTAACGATCAATACTGTAGTAAACATATTTCCCAATAGTATACTCATTTAAGAAAGAACATTCGATAGACAATATTAAACAGGCAAGGAAACACCACTTGCTTTTATTTGTCTCATAACCGGGTTTACTTCTTCTGATGTAACATGACCAATTATGGATGAAGATTCTTTATTTTGCCATATCATAACATTTACAATTTGTGATATTAATTCAGAATCATAAAATGAATATGAACTTGCAAGAACTTCGGCTACTTGGAAATATCCATATCTGAAGTTATTTTTCCTTTTATTATTGAGTCACCGAATTTTTGAACTGTTTCATAAACTCCTATATTGCAGGTCATAAATGCGTTTTTTTCAGGAGATATATTGTAATCAGAATCATCCATATTAAATAGGATATTTATTATATAATATCTCTATATAAAAAAGATGCACCAAACTTACGTTTTATCCTTTTTAAGCATTATTCGTTATCAATAATAAAATTTCACAGTTGAGTTTTATTGTTTTGCTTATATAGAACAATATATCGATATTGTATAATCCTGATGGCTTTTGCTAATGAAGAATACCCACAGCCTGATAAAACTGAGGTGCTGTATGGTAATGACATCATTATCAAAAAGACACTAGAGACTTTTTCATGGACAAAGAAAAGCATGGATGGTTCTCTTGATAAAGATGGTCCAGCTGTCCATGTTCTATACGAACCAATATGGAATGGTTTAGTTTCACTTAAAAAAAAGGGAATAAAGATAAGAGGTATTACTGAAGTTACATCAGATAATATACATTATTGTAAGAAGATGATGGAAGTAGGTGAGCTTCGCCATCTAGATGGAGTTAGAACTAATTTTGGAATAGCTGATAAAAAACAAGTACTACTTCATGGTGTCTCACGCGAATCAAATCCAATATCTCAAGCCATTCTAACTAGTGTGAAGGGGCTTGTAGAAGCACAACAATACATGTTTGAAAATCTATGGAACAAAGCAATTCCAGCAATGGACAAAATTAAAGAAATTGAAGAAGGAATAGAACCAATCCAAACCCAAGTATTAGAAGATCAAGACAAAATATACAACCGTTTTCTAGATACAATTAAAAAATCAAAGGAGAGATACGTTTGCTCATCTATTGGTGGAATGCAGATAATCTATAACAATTTCTTTAATTTGTATAAAGAAATTATTGAAAAGCAAAAGAGAGGAGAAGGCGACGGAATTAAATGGTTAACTTTTATAGATAATAATAAAAAAAGTATTGACTTAGTAAAAAAGTTTTTAGATGCAGGAATACAGGTAAGGCATATAAAAAATCTGCCGTCAATGAATTTTTCTTTTAACAGTAATAGCATTCAAGCAACAATAGGAGGCATGGAAGATGGCAAGTTTATGAGTAGACTGCTGGTTAGCAATGAACCTGCCTATGTAACACTATTCAAGTTATTTTTTAATGATTTATGGGATAAATATGGGATTGATGCTGAAGAGCGGATTAAAGATATTGAAGAGGGTATGGATTATGATATTGAAGTCATAAGACATTCTGATAGAGTCTGGGATTTGTATTTAGATCTTATTAAATCATCTCAAAATGAAATCTTTTTTATATTTCCAACACCTTCGGCTTTTATCCGCCAACTTAAACCAGTATATTTGGCAAAACTAATATCAAGAGATAGAAAAGCCAAAGTAAGAATATTAACACCTAATAATGAATTAGTTGAAGAATCGATAAACCGTTTAGTAGAAGATGATGATGATGATGCGGATGGAGAAGAAAGAGAGAATAAGATTGATCAAAGAAACTTTAAGTGGAATATGGATTATTTTTTTAATAGTGATATCAAAATTAGGTTCATTGAAAAAATGTCCAACACCAAAGCTACTATTGTAGTTGTTGACAAAAAACATTTTCTGGTAATGGAACTTAAAGACGATACAAAAGATTCTTTTGTCCAAGCTATAGGACAGAGCATTCATTCAACAAGCAAAGCTGGAATATTATCATATGTTGCAATATTTGAGAATTTATGGAGACAATCAGAACTGAATCAAGAGATAAAAGAGTCAAATGAGAAATTAAAAAACAATGATAAAATGCAAAAAGAATTCATAAATACTGCTGCTCATGAACTACGGACACCTTTGCAACCTATAATTAGTTTATCTCAACTGCTTAAAGATAAAACCAAAGATAAAGAGCAAAAAGAGTTACTAGATATCGTAATTAAAAATGCAAAGAGGTTAAAGGAGTTGACAGAAGACATTTTAGACGTAACAAAAATAGAAGGAGGCAAATTAAATTTAGATAAGAATGCTTTTAATATTGTAGATCTATTACAATCTCTAATACAAGAATTTGAGCATAGTGTTGGAGATAACAAAGAAATAGAATTTGAACTGCATTTTAAGAATGTCGATTCGAATACAATTGTTTTTGCAGATAGAAACAGGATAACCCAAGTAATTTCCAATTTAATACACAATTCTATGAAGTCTATATCAATGAAAGATGAAAATGGTCTAATATCTATTAATGTAGAAAAAACAAAAATAAACAGCAAGGAAAATGAAAGTTCAAATAATTTCATCGATGGAATAATTATAAGTATCAAAGATAACGGTAAAGGAATAGATTCAGAAATTTTTCCAAGACTATTTACAAAGTTCGCATCAAATTCCTTTCAAGGGACCGGATTGGGACTATTCATAGCTAAAAACATTATAGAAGGTCATGGTGGAAAGATATGGGCACAGAATAATAATAAGGATGAAAAAGGAGCCACAGTTTCTTTCAGCCTTCCATTAGCCATACAACAACAACCATAATGTAAAAAATAAATTTTATCAAATATATTCCTATAATTACAGTTTTAACCCAATGGGGGTTTGAGCTTGGTAGGTAGAAGAAAACATGACCGCAGCAATAGGTAAACTATTTGCTGACTGCGCTTATGATGGTAATGCTATTTTTAGATGTTTAGCTGACAATGGAACCTTGCCCTACATTAAAGTAAGAAAGAATTGAAAGTTTCACTCAGAAAAAAACATGTTCTAAGAAACAAAAGAAGTTATCTTACAAAAAATGATCTTAAAATGGAAAGAAAGCGTAAGCTATGGACAAAGATGGATATTCTAAACCGTGTTTTCTTGTATAAAAAGAACGTTTGATAGAGAGTATGTTTATTCGACCTTAGACTCAAGAATATGATAAAAGAAATTATGCTAAAAGCATCACTGTATAACAAAATGATTTCTATTTAGGCAAATACAGTTATGAAATTGTAGATTCTAATAATCATGCCACAAAGCACCATTAATATTTTTTATAACATTTACTTGTTTTACCATATCACTATTTTGGATGAATCTTACAATATTAATTCCTACAGCATTAGATAAATTCTATCCTTCTACTACACTTCAATTATATTTAGTATGAATATTACCAAATTTCATTAATATTATCTAATTCTCTTAAATTATATATCCATGTTCTTTGAATCTTGCACTCATTTTGGATAGAAATTGATGCAATTGTTTCACCCTGATTCTCAATAAACCTTCACTCCATATGAGTTCTAATTCCGTTTTATTATACCAAAGGGATATTAAACCAGATAGCATATTAGTTATTATTATACTATTTGGTGAAGGATAACTTGAATATTTATGGTAAAATGAATTAAATCCAACTTATATTTGTAAAAATTAAGTCGTCTGATAAAACAAGTGATCATGTCGTATAATCCAAATTATTCTTATATTAATTTCATATCCTCAATCTACATCTTTAATCAATAGATTGGATAATTAGCACCATTAGTAAATTTCTAAAAAGTTGATTACCTTAATTGTAGTCAACAAATTAAATTAAAATGTAAATATTACAAAATATCATTGAGAATCTGTAAATTTGATATATTATCTAATTATTCGAGATCCATAGTATTTGCATGCTAACAAACAGTGTTATAAAAAAGAAACAAGAAAGTTACGTTACATAGAGCACAAAGAACAAACTTTGATGATATAATAAATGAATTATTAAAAGAATGAGAAACGCTCGGCTGATTTGTTGGAATCAGTCGAACCAGGTAAGATGTAGTGATATACGATATCTACCCTACAACAATTCCACCCATATATTTCCGCAAAATACTATTAGTATATTTGATCGCCAAATCCTCCATGTCTGTCCCTATGATTACCTGAGCCATCATGATGTCCGCCATTGCCATTGCAATCTTCGATTGCGCCAATTCCACATTCGCAATCTGTGCCTATGTCTTTATCCGCCGATACCATTGCCGCCTG
>CAWISD010000091.1:0-12217 GCA_963838615.1 uncultured Nitrososphaeraceae archaeon | reverse complement strand
GGTGGAAGAAGTGGTGGTGGTGGTGGTGGTGGTGGTGGAAGAAGAAGAAGTGGTGGTGGTGGTGGTGGTGATGGAAGAAGAAGCCGTCGCCGCCTGCAAATGCTGAACTAGCTACTGGTGCTGCAAACATTACTGCTGCAACTACAGCCATAGTAAGGACTGTTATTTTTTGTGTTTTATTCATATTATATAACCTGTAAATTAATAATTACATTAGAGTATATATTAGCTATTATATTTTGTTAATATAGATTCTTCTATAACATTTAACAATATTATTTAACCATTCTTTGTTTCTGCATTATATTTTGAATATTTTAATTTTATATTATTATTACAAAAAAATAAAAAAATATTTTTTTGAATGTGTTATTCACACATCATTATATTGTTTTAAGATTAAGCTTGGAGACTTAATCTCGGTCGTGGTGGTGGAGTGAGTGGTGAGTGATGGTGGAAGTGATGGTGGTGGAAGTGATGATGATTATGATGCTTGATTATGATTATTACTTTTCCATGTGCAAATGCTAGATTGTCACCAAAGTTCATAGCTACTGGTGCTGCAAACATTACTGCTGCAAATACAGCCATAGTAAGGACTGTTATTTTTTGTGTTTTATTCATATATTCCTGTAAATTTATACCTGCATTAGGATATTTAAGTAACAGGTAACATTGATACGTTATCTAGTTACGTTATCTATTGAATTACTTTATTTTAATTGAATATATTAAAAATTCTATAAACCTATAGATAAATTAAACATAATGCAAATAAATTCAAGTTAATTATACTCATTGATTATTGGAAAATTTTATTTATATATAGATATTGTAAATTGATAAACGAAATTTTGTATTTGTCTTTAGTATTAATTACTACTTTTATAACAAATATTGTTATGGCAAGTCTTTTTACTAATGTATTTGCACAAGTAAAACAAAATCAACACCAACAAGGACAGCAAATGCAACAATCACTATCACAAGCAAAAGTTGACGAAACATCATCTGGGCTAAAAGACCGGCCTAATTTGCAAGGCAATTTCTTTTACATTGACAACATAACCTTTTCCCATCATATGGCGTCTGTTAATGGTATTCAAATGCATTATGTGATAGGTGGTCATGGAGATCCTGTAGTCTTGCTTCATGGATTCCCGCAATCATGGTATAAATGGAGACATGTTATGCCTGCATTGGCTAAGAATTATACTGTAATCACGCCTGATCTTCGAGGGTTTGGTGATTCCTCAAAACCGGTTATTGGTTATGATGGTAAGACTACTTCTGAAGATATCTATCAATTGATATCTCAATTAGGTTTTAATAAGATTTTTTTGTAGCACATGACGTAGGTGCACAAACTGCTTATTCATATGCAGCAGCACATCCTAACAATGTAAGTAAATTAGTGCTCATGGACTTTCCCTTTCCGGGATTCTTACCTGCATCGTTTGGTCAGAATGGACCTTGGTGGTTTACTTTTCAACAAGCACCTAACTTACCTGAATCTCTAGTACAAGGCAAGGAGCGAGAATATATATCATGGTTCTTCCAAGGATTGGCTTATAATCCATCTGCAATTACAGATAAAGATATAGATGTGTATGCAAGTCATGTTTCATGGCCTGGCGGATTAAATGGAGCATTTGATTATTTTAGAGCATTGCCGATGGATGCATTATAAAATAAAGAATCGGCTACGCATAAGATAACAATGCCGGTATTGGTATTAGGTGGTCATATTTATCCAGCCTTAGGTGGTGTTCTTTCGGGTAACTTTGCATTAAACACTACTCAGGCACTAGTTCCAAATGTAAAAGGCATCACAGTTCCACTTTCAGGGCATTGGATTGCAGAAGAGCAACCGGATTTGTCATAAAGCACTTGCAGTATTCTTTAATGAACGTTAGATAAATAAGTAGCAATAAAATACCATTTTTAAAATTACTGCAGAATAACTTTTTAACCAAATTAAAATATGTGTAACTTTCCAACGATTCTCAAAAAAGGTATTTCCTTGGGTCTGTTTTGAACAAACTCGACCAACTCTAAAATCTTATTATATTATCCACTAAATCCATCAAATATGGTAGTAATACCTTCTGAATATATTCAGATTATTTCTGCTCGAATTTACTCAATAGCATTATTTTATACTATCGTAACGTTTTGGTGTACAAAGAGATTAGATCAGATTACATTGTTAAATAAGATATTCAGTGATCTTCGAGAATTGGATCTCGAGCTTGCTAGTATACCTTTAGGATCTCAATATGACAATGCTAGACGCCAATGGTATTCTCGTATATTCAATAGTGTAAACTGGCTTTCATTTATGGTCAATGAAAAAGTAATTAGTGATAAGAAGATGATAGAACATATAAAACATATTATAATAAAATATTATGGTGATATATTCCTCAAAAATGTATCAGTAGATGAAATAGATTCCAATTTATATCAAGAATTTAAAAAACTTTATCGAACAATCAAAAGTAGGCATTAATGAACAAATAAATCAATAGCAATAATTAATAAAAACGAAAATCTAATCATTAGTTGAAACAAACATCAATCTTCCAAGTTATTTGGCAGAATATAGTGCATATATGATGATGTAGAGTTATTAATTGACACTATGAGATTATAATCTTGTTTGAATCTAAGAAAATTAATCATACAATGCAATAAATATTAAAGAATCAGTAGAATCAGTTTTTTATATTAAAGAATCTATTATATTGTAATGCATCTATTAAGCAGAAAGTAAAAATTTTAGAATAAATAATACTCGTTAAATTAAGATCTATAAAATTATTCCATAATGTTGCTATAATTTAATAAATGGTTCGGAGAGAACAACTACAAACTTATTTCCATTTAACTAATTTAAATGGCAATCTATAGAAATAAGATATCATGAAAATCAATAGGGGATAATATTTTTCTGTAAAGAAATTAATATTTTAAATTAAATTGTCCAGGTAAAAATATTCAAATTATCTTTCCGACAAATTTTTCTTTGCATCTATTATTATATCAGCATCCTTTAACACTGCTTTGTTGTATGATTCGAAAAACAGTTAAAACTATGCCATATTTTTAGCAAATCATACAAATCATAACTATTCATCTGGCTTTATAATCATTAAAACGTTAACAGAAAACGATTTACTGAACCATGTAAAAAAGCAAATATCATTATTTGTTATTGTGTTATTATACCTCAAGGCCAGTTGATACTAAATCAAAGGATCAATAATGCAATCTTGTTATTAATGACATTCATTATCAGGATGTATTAGAGTAAGCCCTGAAATGTCGTGACTATGTGTTGTTGTTAATCTAATACCTCATTAACTTTTTTTTACGTCGACGCTTGTCTACTATGCTGTTGTCTTCATATCGAATTTCCGGATGTCGTTCTTCTTTTCTGCTGTCACATTGTCTTTATTTTTTTTGTCTTTTTTTTCTTTTATTAAAACAGCAGTAGTAGTGGATTTCTCTGAATATTGTTGTTCAGAAAATTCTTTGAAAGTATCATTTGAATCATCTGACGGAGAATTAACCACATAGTGTTTATGTCGTCTTTCTACGTCGTTGTTATCTCCTTTAAGCACCTTTTCTATTTCTCTTGCTAGAGATTTTTTGACTAGGTCTTTGAGCTCATCAGTTTCAAGGCATTGTGGATAAGTTGCTAGCAAATATTCAAAAATTTTCATGTACTCGACTACTTTGTTACGATATTCTTCCTTAGAGGGTTTGTGATTTTTTGTTATCTTGAACCAGGTAGTTGCACATTGTGCAGGATAGGCTTTTGCAAGTTCTTCAATTACACGTTCCATTTCAAAGTAGTCTAGCATAAAGACAAACTCCTGTAGAAAAGAATAATCAGAAGATCTTCCATTCTTTTCAATCCTTCTATTATAATGCTTTTCTATTATTTATTAGATCTCTTGCATAATTAGAAACAATCTATATCCACATTATATATATTGTATTTGTTTTTGCCAATAGCCTTTATACAATAATGTGGATTATGTCCTAATCCGAAACGAGAATCTACTGCTTTAGCTTTGAGCACGCTATAATTTGATACTGGCAAAAATTCCATTAATTATATAATATTTAAATTCATCTATTGTTGCCTGCAGCTCTGTGGTTTGTAAACAGATATATTGTTACTAAAAGATAATAACTGGTTCGGTAGAAATAACTGCAAATTTATTTATATCCCACATTATCAAAATAAATGTTTCGTCAACACAATATTTAGGATATACATGATAATCAAGTACTAGGGTGGAAGCAGATTTGCATATCCTTTTGTTTACTTATTCTTATTTATTATTATTATAGAAATATCTCAAAACCATTAGCGATGGAACTTGAACATTGATTTTAAGGTAGGATACTTCTTTACATAGATTGTATATTATCATACCTTAAAAGTTACTTGTGCTATCGAGCATGATTGTTTTACATACAAAACGCTATCACCTAGATGTAATATCTACTTGTATGTAGATTCATATACTTACCAATAGACATCCTCACTAGATTTAGTTTCCATATTTGCTAATGACTTGGTAATATCTATTTCTTGAAAGCATAGCTGTAACTAGGG
This sequence comes from uncultured Nitrososphaeraceae archaeon, assembly GCA_963838615.1. Lineage (GTDB taxonomy): Archaea > Thermoproteota > Nitrososphaeria > Nitrososphaerales > Nitrososphaeraceae > Nitrosocosmicus. The sequence continues at coordinate 7,584 of CAWISD010000091.1, read as the reverse complement.
CTTACTATGCTACCTTTATCTACAATAAGATATTGTTGTTCAAGAGGACGATTTTCGAAAAACCGTGCTAAACAATCTTTTATTCCTTTTGAGTACCTATTTTGTGCTTCTAGAAAAGTTTGTTTGAATATGATATTTTAAAACATAATCAGGATCCTTTTTTATTTTAATTATATACTTGTAATTTAATAGGTTTAAATGCAGTATGGTTTCTTTTCCATTATCAGGATATATAGTATGATTTCCTTTTCCAAAATTATTTGATAAATCATACTTTTCACTGAAATAGTCTAACAAATCCCATTTCCCAGAAGATTTGTACATGATAGGTAATGCACTCAATTGAACTTTTTCTGAAACTGGCATTATAAATGAAATATTTTTTTCATTTAAATCAATTAATTGATTGTTTTTTACTTTAGAGTTAGTAAGCAAATCAAGCGTTTTATTGTTGACAAAAATACTAAAATTCCACTTACCGTCTCCAAAAAGACTTCTATCATTGTTAATTAATAGTGAATCAAATAAAATGTTAATTGAAACTTTTGACATATTTAATGTGGATATTTTTGTATTATTTACGTTATTCATAAACAGAACACTGTTTGATAAATTCGATGAAAATGCCGAATTGATAAAAATTATACTCCCTAGAATATTGAAAAAGATAATAATTAAAATTAATTTTATAATCAATTTTATAATCAATAGTCTTTGAATATGATTTAAGTATTCTCCTGTATAATCATAGATGTATGAAAATTTTATCAATTATTAATAGTATTCACAAAATTTGCAGTAAGTGTTACTAAAATCCTTTATTTATAACGGTGTGATAGATATCCATTGAATGCAGATAATTATGCCAGATCCATAATAAAGGGTCTGTCTGGTCAGAATATCAATACAATTACATCATTAAACGTAACGCTATGCTTGACAGATTAAGATATTCCGATAGTTTTACTTATTTACCTTGCAAGGTAACACATCTTAATCGTAATCCTCAAATCAAAATGTAAATATTCCAAAATATTATTGATAATCTATAAAATTTTGGTACTTGTTTAAGTATGCAAGAGGTCTACAGGATTGATGGCTTTGATTATTATATACAAAATGAATGAAATTGGATTGCTATTTATATTTTTAAAAAAGTTAGAAAAGTTTGAATCTATTCTATCTTTATCTCTTTTCCTTTGGACTTTGTCTCTTTCCTTTTATCAAATGTTACTTCCAATATACCGTTGTTATAGTTAGACCTGGCAGTTTCAATGTCTGCTTCTTTGGGTAATTCTACAGTTTTATGATATTTTCTTTGAGCAGTATCTTCTGTTTTAACTTCTATTTGAGAGTCATATGCATTTATTTTTATGTCTTCTTTATTTATACCGGGCATTTCAAGAACCACTTTAACTTCTTTGTCTGTTGTATTAACGTCAGCTAATGGCTCTCTTTCTGCAGATATCTGGGGTTTATCTAAATATTGATCCTATATTTTTGCGATCATTACCAAGTGATTTAACATTTCCAAACTCCCTTACATGTGGCTTGCCATCAGGACCAATGGTCATTGAATATCCATATACTATGGGTCCTACCTTTCTTACCTTGCTGCCTTCCTCAGTTTCATATTCCTTTATCAGATCTTTTGGTGCATTTGTTGATATGTCATTGAACACATTGAACAGTTCTATTCATTTCTTTATGCATATCATCAAAGTCTCCGAATAGATTCTCTGTATCAAACAGTGATTTTCCATCTCTTCTTATGTTGCCTAAATTTAAGAATCTATTAAGCCATTTATTGATTGGTAGTATGTCTCCACTTATATTGTTGTTATTATTGTTCATTTGTAATTTTAACCTACAATATGTAATATATTTTACATTATATATATTTTACTTACATCATTGTAAAAATGCAGACACGACTGAATTCGCCATTAAACTACTGAAAATTATTTGAAAAATCATAAAGAAGTTATTGATATGTTTGAAATTTTATGCTAATAGGCAACAGATACTAAAACACAAAAATGAACATAACTTTTGCGATATACTTACTAAATAGTTGTGGTAATAGAGTTAGGTTATGTGATACGATCCTCTGACATTTATTATAAAACTCAAATCATTAAAGGAGCCAACAGAGGACTCGGATGGTTTGAGAATTCTAATATCTCTCTAGGCCTAGATATTTACCTAAAGATAAAGAGAATTAGGATGAATGGTGAAAAGAGCTTGCTCCAAGCAGACAATTATGGAAAGAGTATTTCAAAGATAAAAAAAATAGACTGGTTTGAATATAAGATACGATATATTGATGAAATTAATAAAAATCTCAAATATAAACAATTACTACAGACTTTATCTTTTTTTGTCAATAACAATAATATATGATGGAAAGAAACACTTTCCACAACTATCGAAAAAGTATTTGAAAAAAAAGAGCTATGATCTAACCCAAAAACATAAAGCTGTTATCATGCTTTGTCATTGTATTAATGAAAACAAATGCCATAGGTCGATAGTAAAAGAAATGATATTTGAATTTAAGTAACATATACAAAATAAGATAATAAATAAAAACTATCGTGTAGATTCTTTTTAATAACGGATATTAGAATAATCTATCTATATGTCATCCCTATAAGCAGAATGGAAAAAGAAATATTAGTTTTAAAAATTGCAGATGAAGGAAGTGATCGCATGGAGATATCGAAGGAAGTCTTTATAATATCATCATGGAAAAAGCATATATTAATTAACAAACAAAAAGAAAACGAGGAATTGTTATTTTGTAACATTCATTAAATATCTTTACTAATTTAGTATAATATATATAGAAATATCATTAGGATTAAATCCATCTATATGATTCAATTAATTATTACTTTTGATGACTAATAAAACAATAATTAAATATTAATTATTATTTTCCTCATCATCATCACTCGTTTACATCATGCTTATCAATGGAAGATGTTTGATACTTTTGATTAATATCGCTTTCTTTTAGTTTAAGGTTAATAGAATTATTTATTATACTTGCAATCTCCAATCTTGGAATTTCATATTTTATTTCTTTGTTTTTTCTTTCAGATTTTACGATAAATGACTCTCCAAATGCTATTTCAACCGTGCAAATTTTTTCACCGTCTAATGAAAAAACAGTTTTGTAGTTTATCCTATCATCACTATGAATTTTACCTTCATAAGGATATTCAGACATAATATTACGATATACTAGATCTCTTGTATAATTGCACCTAAACAGCTTTATGACCTCTATTTCTTATTTAAAATATCCACTCTTTGCTTTCATACGAGAGATTATCCACAAAACTAAAACTTTTCAAATCATTCACCGTCCTAACATTAAAAGAATTTGATGATATTTACGATAAAGAGATAACAAAAAGATATCATAAACATGAGATAAAGCGTTTATCCAAAAGAAAGGATAGAGAAAGGGAAATAGGTGCTGTTGGAAGACATTTCAAGCTAGATGTTAAAAACAGATTTTTGATGCTTTTAGTGTACTATCGTCTGTATATCACTTATACGTTATCTGGATTTCTATTTGATTTGGATCAGAGTAACATCTGCACAGAGATATACAAAAGATTGAATATTGAATATGATAAGGAAGTGTGTACCAATTCCACAGAAGATATACAGGATAACCAAAAAGGCTTCAAACACCAGCAGAAGAAGTCGAACAATATTTTCCAGGCTTTCTTGTCTTTTATAGATTCCACAGAACAGCAGCAGATTCAATCAAGACCTGTTCGATAAAGAAAGAAGGAAAATGTACTATTCGTGAGGCAAGAAGAAAAGGCATACTGTCAAGAATCAGATTATGGTTAACAATCATGGTTATATTCTTCATAAAATAAATCATCATAAGAAAGGAAGAAGGCATGACTATGATGTTTATAAGAAGAATCATCCTGTCATTCCCAAAGCAGGTTGTAAATGTAGTTGATCTAGGATACCTTGGTGTAGAAAAGGACTTTCCCAGAACAACTATCATCATTACCTTACAAAAAGAAAAGAAATCTGGAATTATCACAAGAAGAAAAAGATTACAACAAAATCCATTCTAAAAAGAGGATAGTGATAGAGCATACTATCTGCAGATTGAAAAAATACAGAATACAGAGTGATATATTCAGAAATAGATTAAGAAAGTATGATAGAATATCAGATATAGTAGCAGGACTGGTAAACTATAGAATAATGAACCAAGGTTTATAGAAACTGAATGTAATATCCTACTGGAAGATATATATTATTTCTAATTATGCAAGAGATCTACTCTTTATCAAATAAGGATTTATAGATTAGAGTTACTTGTATACTTCTTTAAATTTATTTTATGATTAGATTAGATTCCAAAATAGATATTTGGATTACGGTATATCTATTTTTACATTTTTTCATAAATTATAGAATATTCACAGCGAACTATTATTTCTAAAATTATAGATTGGTTATTTCTAATCAAAAAGAGAACAAATTAAAAGTAGAGAAATAATTTATCTTTAATTTAGATTTAACTATACGGATTATAAAAGTAGTTTTAACTTATAAAATTCTAGATACCGTATCTTGGATTTCTATCGCAATTTCTTTTCCCAAGATATCTGTTGTTGTGCTTACATAGTATTCAAGTAAATCTTTAACTATAACTTCTGTTACGCCATCTAAAGCAGAGCGAACAGCAGAAATCTGCTGTACTATTTCAGGATAACCTCGCTCTTCATCAACCATCCTACCGATCGCTTTAACATGACCTTCAATACTGGCAAGCCTTTTTTTAGTTCAGGATTTTTATGATGAGTCATCTGTATCAATAATTATATTTGATAAATATGCATATGGTTATCCCTATGGATTCCATATCACTAACAGTAAAACAAAACCCTCTAAATACAATTAATCTGTTTAGCGCTGTTAACTTAAGATATTATTTCTTTATTGTGTTGGTCAACGAATAGATTAAGCCATTGTTTCACATGCTTTAATTTGCATTTGTTCTTTTTTCAGCAAGGAAATAATCATCAAAGCTTTTAGATTCTATCCTTTATGTAATGTATTGTTCTTTCGATAATGCTTTTCGGCTCTGTTAACTTAAGGAAAATATTTATTTTAAATATTGATTAATGATGATTAGGCAAATTGTTTACTAATTTTTATTCAAATTTCATTTCAAATTATCACAAATTATTGAATAATCAGGAGAGAAAAAAATAGTTCAAGAATTAAAAATGTTGATAAAATCGTTAAGTTAACGAGCTGTGTAAACACAAAGGTACATTCTCTTGTAAAATATTTGTGATTGTTCTACTATGATTTTTATTATGGATATTCGTCCACTTGCTAATTGCTTGTCATAGTTAAGAGTGACAAGGTAAAGATGTTATGGTAGCTAAACAAACACAATTATTTTACAGGAAAACATTAGCATACATTTTACACAACTGTTAACAGAGCCTACTTTTACTTTAATAAGGGAATGGATATGATGATCTAGTTTCAAAAACCTGCAGGCTTGCTGTGGATACCATGTACCCCCACCGTCTGTGGAAACGGAATGTTCACCATATTCATCTACAATACTAGATAGAAAACGTTCGGATACAACAAACATATTTTTCGCTCTTTTGATATGCTGATTGAGAGAAGAATTTCTCTACCTTTTGGTTCGATTATGGCAATCCAAAGCCATATTAATTCAGAGCCCACTTTTATAGCAGTTTCATCTTTTTGAATACAAAAGTATTCCTCGATATTCTTCTTCTTCTTCTTCTTTAATTTCTGTAGTTTGTACTTTTGTATCCAGTTCCGAATAGAAACATGACTTATCTTTACTATTTGTAAAAAAGAAAGATAATGCTTTTGCAGTATTTCTGTAGGAATAATCCTAAAAAGTTCCAAGTTCCAATCCATAACCTATAATTTGTAAAGGTGTTCTAATTCTAGACTATAAATGACATGGTCATTTTAAATCTATAGGTTTTTCCTTAAGTGAACAGAGCCATCTGTTTTCACCTTCATAATTAACCTATTTTGATTTTTGATTTTTGATTGTCGCATTTTCAATATCTTTATATTCCATCCCTCCCCCTATGCGTATGGGTGCTAATACAATATATTTGGTTCATGGTAATATATTTAGATAAAGGTAAAATTTATCCTGAAATAATGCAACAGATTTCTGCAGTTAATAGGTCTCTATGTATTGTTATGAATGTCATGGTTCAAGGTCTAGATGACCATTATGTAAACCAAACATAAGATACTATGGCAATAGGGTCCTTCATAGAGTTAAGGAAACCATTTCAAATTCTGTAATTTCTATAACATTTAATCATTAAAATTGAATAATCGCTTACTTTATGGATACGCTACCGCTTTTCTCTCGGCAGCATTATTTGGTTCGATATCATCCGTTGCAAAACCTATTTTATCAAGTCAAATACAAATACCGCCATTAATTCTTGCTTCAACAACATATCTTATTGCAGGAATATTCATGTTTTTTATTACGTTAGGGGTTGAAAAAAATAAAAAAAAGATGTAGTAAAAAAGGGGGATTATGCAATTCTGTTACTAATTGGATTAATAGGAGCAGGTATTGCACCATTTTTGTATTTTGAAGGATTAAAGAGAACCACTGCCTCTGATGCTTCGGTATTGGGTGGAGGAGAGATGTTATTTACAGTAATACTTGCACTTTTATTTTTTAAAGAGAAGTTAACTAAAGTTGGATATTTTGGGATGTCTATAACATTAGTTGGTATAACTTTAATTTCGCTATCATTCACATCTTTTAGCAATATACAAAATAACTATAATTTTTTTAATTTTAGTTTCAACTTTGGAGATATTTTAATAATTTTTTCCATGCTTCTTTGGGGATTGGACAACAACATTAGTAAAATCATCTCAAAAAGAATTTCAAATACTTCAAAAATTGTATTTATAAAATCATTAACAGGAGGAATAATTCTTTTACTAGTTTCTTTTCTACTTGGATATAAAGTAAATTTTGATATAACTCAAATACCATATCTTTTAATACTTGGGATTGGAGCATTTGGCTTATCTTTGTTTTTTTTCCTGGAATCGTTGAGAATTATTGGAACGTTAAAAGTCATAGTCATATTCTCATCTTCTACAATATTTGGCTTGATATTCTCAACCATAATATTGCAAGAGAAAATAGCAATGATACAAATAATTGCATCAGTGTTTATTATCTTTGGTCTGTATTATGTAAATAAAGATGAATTGAATTATTTAAAAAAAATTAATAAAAAATAGTTTAATTTATTTACACCGATCATAACACGGATTTCAAACTATTTTGATATGTTTGATTTATTATAAAGAGATACTCAAAGGTCGGAGTATGGGCCAGATCGTTCGCAGGACATTTTCGCCTGTAATCCATCCTTAATGATAAAAAAATATATGGACATATTAACTCGTCGATCCTACACCTATCAATTAATGACATAGTGACGATCTATTCGTAAAGATGAAAAGAATGTTTGTTGCAGAGCGTTTTCT
>CAWISD010000090.1:0-31662 GCA_963838615.1 uncultured Nitrososphaeraceae archaeon | reverse complement strand
CTATCGTAATGCTCAAACTAAAGGACAAGAAGAATTGCTCATAATTAGTTATATTCAAAATATGATCTAATAAGCAAATAATACAGTTACGAAATAATTTAAAATGATAGAATTTATACATTACCTATTTTACCATTTAAAAGTTATACTTTGACTTCTTAATGCCGATATAATCCTTTATACATGTAAGTCTATTTTTACTATCTGTTAGTTATACCAAATGGTTACAGTTTGTGACCATATATTGTAAAATTGATAAAATATATTAGGAAAGTATGTGCCTCCTTATAATATATCTAATTTACAGTTTTTTGATTTATATTTAGCAGACTGTCTTATACTATGGAGATGTTCATAGTTCGTTATACTTCATTATTTTTAAACTATAATCTTATATATTGTTAAACAATGACAATTAAATATTTTGGAGTTAATCACATTAACAATTAATGATGGCATAAAAAATAAAATCAATACATTTTAACTGTTTTTAATGTATTTTTCAGAACTTGCTGAAACTTTTGAAAAGATGGAAAAAACAACGAGTCGATTAGAACTTACGGATTATCTTGTTGATGTGTTAAAGAGAACACCGATAGAATCTATTGATAAAATAATTTATTTAATTCAAGGCAAGTTAGGACCAGACTACCAATCTAAAGAATTAGGCGTAGCTGAAAAAGTAATAATAAAATCCTTAGCATTAGCCAGTGGTTATTCTGTTAAAGACATTCAAATAAAATATAATAAGAGCGGAGATTTAGGCGATGTTGCCTATGATATATTAAAAAATAAATTTCAAACAACTCTTTCCTACGAAAAACTAACCATTGAAAAAGTATACGAAACTTTAATAAAAATATCTAAATTGACTGGGGCTGGTTCTATCAATCTTAAATTAAAATACATAAACAGTTTATTGAATAATTCTACCAATTTAGAAAGCAAATATATTTTAAAATTAATACTGGGCAACTTAAGACTAGGGATAGCTGATTTCACGATACTAGATGCAATATCTATATCATTTACAGGTGAAAAAAAAAATAGAAAAATCCTTGAAAGAGCATATAATGTTTCAAGTGATTTAGGGAAAATTGCAAGACTATTATTTGGTGGTTCATTGAATGAGGTTGAGTCAATTCCGATTTCTTTATTTATACCTATACGCCCAATGCTTGCTGAAAGGGCATCTGATGCTAAAGATGCATTAAAAAAAATGGGTGGAAAAATATGTTATGCAGAATATAAAATAGATGGGGAAAGAATTCAAATTCACAAAAGTGATAAAAAGATAGAATTATTTACAAGAAACCTTGAAAATGTCACAAATAATTTTTCAGACATAGTTAATGAATTTAAAAAATTAAACAACAAAGACTTAATTGCAGAAGGAGAAATCGTTTCTATTGATCCAGAAACAGGAAAATACTTACCTTTTCAAAGTTTAATGCACAGAAGACGAAAATACAAAATTGACGAAGCAATAAAAGATTATCCAGTTATACTAAATTTTTTTGATTTACTTTTTTATGATAATCAAGATAAAACTAATTTACCTTTTTTTAAAAGAAGAAGAATTTTGGAAGATATTTTTAGCTTTAAAACCGAAAAAATTAAACTGATCAATCAAACAAAAGTAACAGAAATAGAAGAAATAGATAGATTCATGGCAAAGGCAATTGAAGATGGCTGTGAAGGTTTGATGTTAAAAAACTCTGAAAGTCCATATAGAGCAGGAGCTAGAGAATGGGCATGGATAAAATTAAAGAAAGAGTATTCAAATAAACTTTTAGATACGATTGATTTAGCTATAGTGGGTGCTGCCTATGGAAAAGGAAGAAGGGTTGGAAATTACGGAGCTTTTTTATTGGCAACCTATGAACCAGATGAGGATACCTTTTTTACAATATGTAAGGTAGGAACAGGATTTACAGATGAAATGCTGGAAGAAATTTCAAAGAGTTTGAAACACCATGTATTAAAAAATAAACATCCTAGAGTAAACTCCGGTGAACTTAAAATGGATATATGGTTTGAACCTAAACTAGTTATTGAAATATTTTCACCAGAAATAACTTTAAGTCCCTTATATACAACATCTATCAACAAAATAAAAAAAGGGTATGGATTGGCACTAAGATTTCCAAAGTTTACAGGAAAAATAAGAGAGGATAAAAATGCAGAGGACTCGACGACAATAACTGAAATTGAAAATATTTATAAAAAACAATTAAAATCCATTTAAATTATTCATGAATAGGTTAATAAAAAAATATTAAATAATAGTTTTTAAATAAAATTCTTGAATCTAAAAAATCGAGGTAAATATGAATTACAAATTAATAATTCTTTTACAAATTTTATAATAAACTGCATAGTTTTTTTTAAAGATTTTTATAAGAATTTACAATGTATTCCAATTGGAATAAAAATTATAAACAATAAAAGTCAATGTTAATTGTCTTTTATACTTTAAAAAAAGAAATACTATTATAAATCAAAAAATTATCTGATATTGGATTATATACTAATCTAAAATACAATTATAATTATCAAAAAGTATTGATTTATCTAATACGGTTGGAATCACTGAATTGCTAAACTCATTAAGATAACAAAATATATTGTTGCTCTGAAATTTGCCGAATATAATTGAGGGAAATAATGTATATTGATACTAGTTGAGAAACTTCTAAAAATAATTAAAAATTTTTTTTGTTTGTATATAATAATTAAATAACCACAGTTATAATATAATTTATGCAAACTTCAAGAAAAATAGCTGCAGAAATAATAGTATCTATTGCATTTATTTTATTAGTAGCCTATATAGCTGATGCTGGAATAGCATTGTTAAATCATGGTCAAGGATTTTTACCACTTTCTGCAAAAGATAGAGGAATGATATTTGGAGGAGTTTCGATAATATTCTTTTTCGTTTCATATGGTATAGGCTTTAATATTAGATCACGGATTTTAACAATTTTATTAATTGTGGGTGGTGCATTGATTGGTACATCTGTATTAGTTTCATCTATAATGCCCGATAATTCAAATTTACCTTCAAGTACCTCCACCCCTCAACCTCAACTCATCAAACAATACCACCCCAATTCATTGGAATTATAGTAATAGGATACATAATAATGGGATTAGGAATATTGAGAAGTTTAAGAAAAAAATAATCCATAGCGGATATTATAATACTTTACTTATTTGAGGCTTGGTCATAATTCAATATTCTTATCTTTATCCTCAATATCCTCTCAGCCAGTCCCAAGCATGTATTTTATTGATTTTGGATTTATTTTCTTAGTTTTACAGTTATAGTATACCATTATCTGATAAAGTAAAACAGATAAGAGTACAATTGCAGATACTGTATGAAATCCTCGTGCTGGCAATGGGTCTATTCTAAAGATTGATTTGATATGTTCTATCAATGGTTCTATCGATATTCTTCTCTGGCTGTAGATAGCCTGTCCTAATGCCGATTCATAAAAACATACAAGCTCAAGCCTCTTTTTGGAAGTACTTTTGTATCTTTCAACAGGACAAACTAGATCTATTCCCAATATCTTTTTGCTATATTCATACAGTTTCTTATCGTCATATCCTGGATCAGATATCATGTACAATACAGATGGTAAAGAGAATACAGATGATGAATAGTTAAAGTAACGTACATCTGGTTATCCTGTATATTAGCAGTAGTTACATCTGCTGTTAGAGGTACTACAATCTCTCCTGTTGTACATGTTAGATGTAGTTTATATCCAAATATCCATCCCTTTGGTATGGCTATAACCCCACCATCTTGCATCTGTATCGATGCCAGGACATGGTACTATACCTTTTTTCATGGATGATTTATGCCATACACTACCCTTTGCTTTCATCAGAGTACTATCTACTGCTGCTATAGAATTAGCATCTTCATTCATAATCATATATTCTGTAACAAACAGATATCCCATTGTTGATATCCTTTGTTTGATATCTTTAGAAATAGTCTTCAACCGCCTGTCAAATGTTCGTCTACTGCATGGAATGGATACTAATCCACAGGCTAAGGCTAGTTTGTGGTTATACTGACAGTCCGTGTTAAGAAAAATATGCAATCCATTGTTTGAATCCAATCTAAACCATAACCTTACAATAAAACATCTTAAAATTACTGTTGGAGAATATACATATGGTCTACCCAGTTTTCTTGGTGAACTAGGCCATGGTATATAACCTATCAAATACAGAATGTTAAAGAGTATGGATTCCTTTATTCTATCAAGAGCTAATCTTTGGAACAGTTTTCTCAAAATCATATTCCAGAGGTTAGCTTTAAGCTGTTGTATAGTGTATCAAGAGATAATTTGAATTATGACCATACCTCAATTATTTAATAAAAAACTATACTTTTTTAGAAATTTGCTTTAGTAGAAAAAATTATCTATAGTTATTATATTTAAAATAGGCACTGCTGACTGACTAAAAATGTTAATCCTTGTTATTATATTGTGAATAGATCGGGCTACCAAATTATTGACTTACTTTAATTTGCATTTGTTCTTTTTACAAGGAAACTAATCATTACATTTGCTGTTATCTGTTTATTGTGTTGGCTTTCATTTTTATAATTTTCTGAAAAAGAACGCGAATATGAGATTATGCTATAATTTGCAGGTCGAAAAGTTATCATGTACTATTGCTCCATTTGGTTGAAATAAGGTATTATGGATATTATTTCTACAATATTTTGCTTTATATGCTAACTCATTAAAATATAAAAAGTTATGATGCATTATTTTTATTGTGATATAATAGCAAAAATTTGCTATTATTTATCGTATTTGATAATAAATCGTTGCATAATCGCCACTAAAGTACAACCAATGAGGAATATCTTTATCCAATAAGCATTTTTTGTTTTTTAATTTGCTTACTTAAATGATCTCTACTTTGACTTGAAAGTGGTAGTAATCATACTATGTATATTCACAGCTGGCCTTGATGGTAGTTTCTTTAATCATTTATATTGGAAATTTTTTTCTTTTTGTGCATGTTTCAGCATTTATACTTCTGTATCCTTTTTCCATTTCTATGTAAAATGAGCATGACTTTAACTATTGTGGAACATATATGCATTTGTGGTTTTGTTTCTAAATGACAAGCAAGAATTTTTTGTTTCCTTTATATATAAAGAAAAATAAACTTAAAAATTTTCCATAAATTTTCATAACAACAAAAGCATAAGAAAATAAAATAACTTTATATATGATAATTAAAAATGATATTATAATTAACATGATGAAAAATTTATTAATTATTGCCATGCCATTGATATTGGTAGCTAGTGTAATAGTAGTTGCTAGTAACGCAAATGTGAATGTACTAGGTCAAGCAGCAAACCAAACCATGGCAAAAGCAAACCAAACCATGGCAAAAGCAAACCAAACCATGGCAAAAGCAAACCAAACAGCCAAACCACAAAAATCTAAGATTACTATGAATGAAAAATTATTAAATTTCACAAATCAAGCAATCCTTGCATTCAAGGATAAAAACAGAACAGGCGAGGTAAATAGTCTTAAGCAAATTCAAAATGCTTTAATCAATGCATCAGGTAAACAAGTCGTAATTGTTCCATCTGATACAATGACTAAATCAAAATCAAAGTAATATTTTCTTTTTTTTGTTATTTATTTTATATATCATATATCCTTAATTATTCTATTTACCCTCGATTATTTTTAGCCTAATCTATTCTCAAAATTGATGTTCAAAATTAATCTAATTGAAAGAATTCCATTTCCAAAAATTGGAGTTTTTTAATTTAAAGAAAAAATATTTAATTTCTTATTTGTTATTTCACTTGTAACAATTGGTCTCTATAATTTTTATTTTATTTTATTTCGAGATCTTATTATGGAACTCTTGCATAATTACTTGTAAACAGCTTTATGACCAATCGTAATTCATCAACCTGTTCTCTCTTTGCTTTCATAAGAGTGGTTATCCAAAAAGCCATTGCTTTTTAAATCATTTACTCGGCCTTACAGTACAAGAATTTGATAATATTTACAATGAGATAGCAAAAAAATATGAAAAATATGAGATCAAGCGGTTATCATGCAAACAAAAAGAAAATATAAAAAGAGAACGAGATTTGGCGCTGGAAGACCTTTCAAACTAGATGTAAAAAACAGATTCCTAATGCTTTTAGTGTACTATCGTCTTTACATAACTTACACGTTAGCTGGCTTTCTATTTGATTTAAATCAAGAGTAACATCTGCAGAGAATATACAAAAGATAGAATATTGAATATGATAAGACAATGTGTACCAATTCCACAGAAAACATACCGAATAACAAAGAGGCTAAAAACACCAGAGAGGAAGTAGAAAAATATTTTCCAGGCTTTCTTGCTTTTATAGATTCTACAGAACAGCAGCAAATTCCAGACCTGTAGATAATAAAAGAAAGAAGATGTTCTATTCTTTAGGCAAGAAGAAAAACATACTGTTAAAAATCAACTTATGGTAAACAAAGATGGTTATATTCTTCATAAGGTTGCCTATAAGAAAGGACGTAGACATGACTATATATTGAATATATAAGAATAATCATCCTGTCATTTCCAAAGATGTTGTTACTGTAGTTTGATCTAGGATACCTTGGTATAGAAAAGGATTATCCTGTAGAACAACTATCATCTCCTTACCATATAAAAAGAAAATAAACCAATGTTTATCGCAAGAAGAAAAATATTACAACACATTCATTCAAAAAAGAGAATAATAGTGGAACATACCATCATAGCAGATTGAAAAAGTACAGGATAATGAGCAGATATTTTCAGAAATAAATTGAAAAAGTATAACAAGATATCCGATATAGCCGCAGGCCTGACAAATTATAGAATAATGAACCAGCGTGTTTATAGAAACGGAATACCTATCGTATCAGAAAATATAGATTGTTTCTAATTATGCAAGAGAATCATATTTCTCCTGTAAATTATCTTTTAAAATTGTAATGCTCGCTTGATTTTGATTTTTTTACTGTGATTTGTCCAATTACTTGGAATATTGATCTCGAACTCTATTGCAATTATTTTGGGAATATGCTGTCATAGAACCTGTTATAAATTTAGGCTTATTTACTAAAGATTGTATTATACTTTGAAAAACAAGATGTGGAATGGAGCTAAATTATGTACACAAATTGTTACTAATCTATATATGCTTTTCATTTATATCTACGCGATACCCTATACCAATTTGTATAAGTTCGCTAAAATAAATAATGAAATCGAATATCTCATTCCCCAAATCAGGAGCATTTCTGGGAGGGAATTCTTTATAAAGTAATTATAACATATCCAGTTGTTTAGCATAGTTTTACTAAATGGTATATATTAAAGTGAAAAATAGGATAATTAATTTTGTATTTCCAGCATCATTTTATAGAATTTACACAAATTTGTTTTTTCTTATGCGAAAAGATTAGTTTCTTATCATTTGGTTTGCTACTTTGAATTTAATATTTTGTATTTTACACTTTTTTAAAAAGAATAACTAAATAGATGGATGATATATTTTTAGATATAATTCAAATTTCTATTGATTTGATTTGAGGTCGCTCAATAAATAAATGTAAAGTTTAAAATGGTAATACTTTTTTTTGATATTCTCTATTCTAATTATTATAATTTCTTATGTAAACAAAATATGTGATAATAAAAAGTTATTTAGTAAACATACAAAATATATAATAATAAAAAGTAGTTTAGTAAAGATACGTATGATGAAAATATCTATATTGTTAGCTATACCTATAATTATGGCAACAAGTTTAGTTTTTGCATCCATAAATTCTAATAATATTTATGGTCAGCAAAATCCAACGACTCCATCTTTAAATCCTCAACCTATTCGACCTGATCAACAAGCAGCACTTGCACAACAACAAGCCCAACAACAACAATCAGCACCAAGCAGCACAATCACCGCAGCACAACAACATCAACAGCAGCCCAACACAACAACAACAAGCAGCAGCACAACAACAAGCAGCAGCACAACAACAAGCAGCAGCACAACAACAAGCAGCAGCACAACAACAAGCAGCAGCACAACAACAAGCAGCAGCACAACAACAAGCAGCAGCACAACAACAAGCAGCAGCACAAAATAATCAAACAAAACCCACAACAGCAGCAGCACAACAACAAGCAGCAGCACAACAACAAGCAGCAGCACAACAACAAGCAGCAGCACAAAATAATCAAACCAAACCCAGCAGCAGCAGCACAAAATAATCAAACATCAAGCAAAGCAAATCAAACCGCAGACATCAAAACAAAACTGTACCTTTGAAAATTAATACTCTTCTAAATTATACAAATAATGCTGTCGTTGCACTTCACGGTAAACATCTCTCTTCAGCAAAGCAAAAACTCGCAGAGGATAATCTATTAAAAATACAACAAATGCTTATCAAGGCCAAAGGTAACTCTATAAAGCTCACACCAACAGAAAGATTGCCATAATTTCAAAATAACTATTTTTTCCTTTTTTTTACTACCATTATTCAATCGTTAAAATATTTTTTGATATATATTTTATCTTTTTATAAAGGCAAATATACTTAAAATTTTTTATTTTGATGATGGTTTCTAAGCCATGTTAAAACAATAATTTAATTTATTTTTGTATGTATCATGCGACATTAAAATAGCAAGAAAATAAAGTTATCATTTCAATTGTCTATAACTTGATATTTTAGGAATTTTTCATAAATTGTATTAATTGATTGTTCACTTAACGCTTAACTCATATTTCTATGAATATGTTTAACCAATTATATATCGCTTTGATTATAATTCCTTCTTTATGCATGTAACATGATTAACAAAAAATTCTGTTCTTTCATTGATACATTCCATGACTTCTTTTAATAGCGCTTTTTTCATAAGATGTGTATGCTGTTTAATTTCATGAATTTGCAGGCTTGAGGTTATGCGGTCTATCCCGTCTGTTGAAGCACGTTATTTGCCATATTCTTCTGAATGGTTATACAAATATGCTCGCCTACACTCCTATTTCGCTCCTTTGATATGCTCATTCCAAGGATTTCTTTATTTTTATAATCAATAGCAACCAAAAGCCATATTATATTCTGAATCAATTTCCAGCAATGATTTTATCTACGATGATATTGATCATTATTTTTCATTGACAATAACTTTTGGTTCATATTTTATATTTTATTTCTTATATCCATTTCCATTATGTAACTTGATTTCTTTTAGTAAAATCCGATAGTCTAAATGACTCTTCTTAATGATACTCCTAAAAAAATACAAGTATTAAATATGGCCAATAAGCTGTGAAGTTATCTTGGTTAAGAGATATTTAAGGCTTGGTCATAATTCAAATTATCTTTTGATCCATTTATATAACTGTTTAAAGCTAACCCTTGAGATATTATTTTGATTTATATCTGTCCCAAGGATTAGCTCTTGATAGGATAAAGGAATCCATACTCTTCAACATTCTGTATCTGATAGGTTGTATACCATGGCCTAGTGTACCAAGGAGGAAACGTGGTAGACCATATGTATATTCTCCAACATGTAATTTTGAGATGTTTTATTGTAAGGATATGGTTTAGAATTGATTCCAACAATGCATTGCATACTTTTCTTATTCATGGACTGTTTGTCAGTATAACGGTAAACTAGCATTAGCATGTGGTCTGGTAACAATACCTAGCAGACGTACATTTGACAGGCGATTGAAGACCATTTCTACAGATATAAAAGAAAGAATATCAACAATAGGATATCTATTTTTTGCAAGAAGGATTAGTAGATCTTTCTATAATAGCATTAGACAGTACTTTGCTAAAATCAAAGGGTCATGTATGGCAAAAATCATCTATGAAAAAAGGAGTGGTACCACGTTCTGGCATTGATACAGATGCAAGGTGGGGCAATAGCCGTACAAAAGGATGGATTTTTGGATTCAAACTACATTTGATATCTACAACAGCATCAACAGCAAAGGAGAGATTGTTCTACCTCTCTTACAGCAGATGTAACTACTTCTAATATTCCAGACAACAATATGTATGTTCCTTTAACATCTTCTTCTTTCTATATTCTCTTTACCATCATCTATTGTACATGATTGCTGATCCCGGCTATGACGATAAGAAAATGTTTGTATATAGCAACAAAGTATTGAAAATAGATTTGGTTTGTCATCTATTAATAGATATTTGAAAATATTCCCAAGAAGAGGTTTGAGTTTGTATGTTTTTATCAATCGATATGGGGACATGCAATATTTTATAACTGTAAATAGTAAGATGATAATATCCAAAATCATTAAATGTATATGCTTGGAACTTGGTGACATGGCATCTAGGATAAAATAAGGGATATGGAATTATGACCCTGATTCAGATATATAAATACATAGATATATTCTCTGTAAAATATTTGTGATTGCTTTGCTATATTTTTTTATTATGGATGTTCTTCCACCTGCTAGCCATTCTACTTATCATGATAGCAAAACGAACACCATTATTTTACAACAAGATATAGCATATCTTTTACACAGCTGGTTAAGTTCGCATTGGAAATAGAATCATTTTCAAGCTATTTGTATTTCCTTAAGTGAACATAGTCTGTTAGTTGTATTAATATATTTATAAAGCATTTAATTTATCTGTTGTCTAAAAAAATTTAATTTACAGATTATTAAATATCTATGAGTATCTGATGACCTAAAAAATCGTCACTATAGGTCCTATTATAATCCCAATCTGATTTTTCAAAATTTTCTTGTTTTTATCTTCTCATCTTCCTGTATTATGATTATTTAACAATTCTATCTGAAAATTATTAAAACTATTTTTTAATATTCATAGCCTTTTAAATTAAATTATATTTATAAATTATCTGTCACTTCTCAATATTGCCTTTGCCAAATGTTTTTATTATGATTATATTGTTTGCAAAAGCATGAATCACTTAAAATTTATAATATATATATTAGTCAAGTAGAAATAAAATTAAAAAGAGCGGGGGTTGTAGAGCCTGGCCAAATTAATTGAAAAATTTTGGAGACGCGGGACTTAAAATCTATATAAGGGATCCCGTCTTTAGTGGTTCGTGGGTTCAAATCCCACCTCCCGCACTATGTAATAAACCTGTCTATCGTAATCTGTTGATTTATTTTATTTTTGGATTTGGGTTATATTAAAACTCATATATGTTGTATTTTGATTTATTAATAAATTATATTTTATGCATTATCATTGGAATATCTATTAAATATACTCTGTATCTTTATTCAATGAGTTTGATATCTCATCAATCAATGAGAAAAAGATGCTTTGTTGCACGGTTCAAAAATTAGTTATACCTTTTCAGATTTTTTAGCAAATCACATTCTATATTTCCATATTTACATTCTGTACTTTATATTAGATCGTCATCTGAAAACGATTTACAAGAATCATACAAATAAAGCAAGAAAAAAAGAATAAAGTAATGCAAACATAATTTTAATTTGTCTCAAATCGGATAAATGGACTGATTAAATAGTATTTATTAAAATGTATGTATGTTTTAAATTACAAGAAATATTAAAGGTTACATTCTCTATTGTTTATTTTGAATAGAATCTATCTTACTATTTGTCATCAGAATAAAATATCATTAACTTTTATTTTGTATATTTTTTTTATTCTTTAAAATCGTTTTAATGAATAGGGAATGAAATCTATTATCTTCTGTTAATTCTGGATGAAAAGATGTTCCAATAATATTATTTTGCTGAACAGCTACAATTTCATCATTATATTTAGCTAAAATTTGAACTTCTTTACCAACCTCTTTAACAACTGGGCCTCTAATAAAAACTGCTTTAAATGGTTTTCCTCCAATTATTGGGATATTTAAATCAGTTTCAAATGAGTCATGTTGTCTACCAAATGCATTTCTTTCTATCATAATATCTAAATTCTCTAATAATTTTTGTTTTGTTTTTCCAATTGTTTTATCTTGTACTCTCTTTGCCAAAATTATCATTCCTGCACATGTACCTAGAACTGGTAAACCTTCTCTAATTTTTTGTTTTAGTGATTCCCATATGGATGGTTTTAATGACATCATTATACTAATTACCGTGCTTTCTCCACCCGGAATTATTAATCCATCTACATCATGTATTTCATCATAGTTTTTTACTCCAATAACTTCTCCTGGTACTCCTAATTCATTTAATGCTACTTTACATGAATGTATATTTTCTTCTATATCTCCTTGAATGCTTAAAATACCGATCTTTAGGATATCAATCAAAAAGAAGGACCTCTTTCTTGCATTTTTAATTCTAAATTTTTAGTATCTAAACCTAATAGTGATTTCTTTTCGTCTACCATTTTTTGTGCTTCCATTACGTCTTTAATGTTATTATGATGGGTAGTAGCTATGACTATTGATCTTGCTCTTTGAGAAGGATCGTCGGATTTAAAAATTCCTGAACCAACGAAAACTCCATCGCATCCCAAGTTCATTAAAAAAGCTGCATCAGCTGGAGTTGTTATTCCACCGGCTGCAAAATTTACAACAGGAATTCTTCCTAATTTCCCAACTTCTTTAATCAATTCTATTGAAACCTTGTGTTCTCTAGATAGTTTTATTAATTCTTGATAATCATTATCCTGATAGGCAGATTTTATTTGTCTTAATTCTTTATTTATCTTTTTTATGTGATTAACTGCTTCAGCAACATTTCCAGTACCTGGTTCACCTTTTGTTCTGATCATAGATGAGCCCTCTTCAATTCTTCTTAGTGCTTCTCCTAAATTTTTTGCTCCATTAACAAAAGGTGTTGTAAAATCCCACTTCCATATGTGATTCTCATCATCGGCTGGTGTTAACACCTCGCTTTCGTCAATCATATCTACACCTGAGGATTCTAAAACTTTAGCTTCAGTTACATGACCTATTCTGCATTTAGCCATTATAGGAATAGATACCGAGTTCATTATGTCCTCAATGACTTTAATACTTGCGGTCCTTGCAATACCTCCAGCTTTTCTTACATCGTAAGGTAGTTTGTCTAATACCATTACAGCAACAGCACCTGCATCTTCTGCTATTTGAGCTTGCTCTACATTTGTAACATCCATTATTACTCCATGTTTTTGCATATGAGCAAATCCTCTTTTAATTAAAGTACTTCCCTTAATGATCAACCCATTTTCAGTGATTTTCATTTTTTGTCCTTGTGAGTTTGTCTCCGAAGAAATTAATGAAATGGCCATAATTTATTATACAATATGTTATATAGTTATAATTATTATTGAATGTTTTTTAATTCTGATTTGATTTTATTTGTAAAAGCTTACAATATATTGGATATATCTACTTTTTATGAAAGATATAATTGATTTTCTGATATGCTAGTTTATATGCCATAACACAAATTTAATTTTAATATATTATTTGATATTTTATATTATTGATAACTAAGGAATATATATTAAATCCATTGTTTGTATCTTTTGTTATCTGTTATATACTTGAATATTGATTGATTGACAAGTAAATCTAATAATAAGTTAAATTATAATATATTTTAATTTTCATTTTTTTATGGTTATAATATGTTATATTGATAAAAAATTTTAAACTATTGTATAAAAATTATATAATGATAACAATGGTAAAATGAATAGCAAAATTTAAAAAGGTATTTTGATAATTACATTTAATATGACTTTACCAAAAGGATATAGTCCTAACAATAAATCAAATACTAGTAGTGGAGGCAATACTGGATCCTCAGGAGCAGGATCCTCAAGGATGCAGGATCCTCAGGAGCAAGTAGAGACGAAATTGAACGTATGATTGGTCGTAGAGTTGAGCACATGGGTGGTATTATCGTTTTAGGCTTTATCTTATGTTGGGTAGGCACAGCTGGTGGAATTTATGTTGGTGTTACTATATATCCATGGGCATATCCATTACCAAGCGGTATCTACGCTCTATCTGTACTAACTATTATCGAAGTATTAGGAGCGTTTTGGATGCTGAAAATAGCACATGAAAAACCAGTAAGGATGTAATATCCTAACTTTTTTATTTTATATAATATTTTTAATATTAAAACCTTTTTTATCAAATTAATTAAATGTTAAAGAACTAAATGTTAAATTATTATGAGTGTATTTTTAACTCTGTTTTTTTTTAACAAAATACACAAATTCTTATATATTACTTATAAGTACTGCATTATAATGGTCTGGCTAAGACGTACAACCCACTATTTGTTCATTGTTGTTGTGGCAGTAAACAGTACCTTGCTTACAATCAATGCAGGAGATTATATCTTCTATACTGACTGGGCATGGACATCATTTGTCGTATTTTCTATTTCTCAATCAACAATGCTTGTAGTAGGTGCAATATACTATATGTTATTTACGGGTGTTCCTGGAACAGCTACGTATTATGCAACTATCATGACAATTTATACATGGGTTGCTAAAGGCGCTTGGTTCGCATTGGGTTATCCATATGACTTTGTTACAGTACCGGTTTGGATACCTTCTGCTATGTTATTAGATTTGGCGTACTGGGCAACGAGACGAAACAAACACGCTGCTATACTTATTGGCGGTGTGCTAGTTGGAATGTCATTGCCTCTATTTAACATGATAAATCTCCTGTTAGTTGCAGATCCATTAGAAACTGCATTCAAATACCCACGACCTACTCTTCCTCCATATATGACACCAATAGAACCTCAGGTAGGAAAGTTCTATAACAGTCCTGTAGCTTTAGGAGCAGGTGCCGGGGCGGTATTATGTGTTCCTATTGCAGCATTGGGTGCAAAACTCAATACTTGGACTTATAGATGGATGGCTGCTTGGAGTAAATGGGATTAAACCCACCTTTTTTTATTTTAAGCAAAAGTTTCTTTTAATAACACTAACAAAAAGAAAAACTTTTAATATTTATTAAAAAATTATTTGTTTATCATATTGATTTATTGGACAAGTATTTAAAATCTGTCTTATATCATAATCTATCTTATAGATATTGTTGAAAAAAATTATGGTATTATTTTACATGTTACAAATTGTTTTGCTTATAATAAATAAAATCATCCACTACTGTATTTTTGTTAATTCAAATGATTTTATAATAAAATAATTTTTGATATCGTTAACAATTAATCTTGTTCTTAATTTGTCTAGATAGATTATCAATATTGGCTATTGTATTTCCCTCTTTATCACTTATTGTTTGTTTTGCAGGTGGTGATTGAAAATAATTTTCTATTCTATTTTCTATTCTTTCTCCATATGTGATAATATTGTCATTTTGGTAAAATACTCCAACCGGTATTCTTTTTTCCCATTCTCTTGATTTTTCTATAGCTAATGATATTTTATTTGGTATTTCATTTTCATTATTTACTATGCCATTATAATTTTCGTCTTCTAATTTGTAAATTTTTGGTATTTTTTTGGATGCATCTGCATTATCTATTTCATAACTTTGATACCATTCTTTTGTATTGATGTCATTATATGTGGGACATGGTTGTAATACGTCAATAAAGGAAAGACCTTTATGAAGTATCCCTTTTTTTATTGTCTCTTTTAAATGTTTTACATCGTAAGAATATCCTCTAGCAATAAATGTAAATCCGCTAATGAGTGCTAAAGCAATTGGGTTAATACTGTCATTCATGTTTGGTTGAGGTAATGATTTTGTTTTCATACCCAACTTTAACGTGGGTGCTGCCTGTCCTTTTGTTAAACCATAAACTCCATTGTTATAAATTATATATGTTATATCCACATTTCTTCTACCTGAGTTAACAAAGTGCCCTGATCCAATGCCTAAGCCATCTCCATCTCCACCTACTGCAATTATTTTTAAGTCCGGATTTGCTAGTTTTGCTCCTTGAGCAAATGGAAGTACTCGTCCATGAAGTGTGTGTATTCCATAAGTGTGAATAAAGTGTGGAGTCTTTCCAGAACATCCTATTCCTGAAAAAAGTGCTACATTATGAGGTGCGATTTTAAGTTCTGATAGAGACATTTGAATAGAGTTTAAAATTCCAAAATCTCCACAGCCAGCACACCAATCATTATGAACTTCTGTTTTGTAATCTGAAAGCTTATACTCCATTTTGTAAAACCACTCTTTTTTCTATATTATTATTATTATTTATTATCTTTTTAAACGACTCATATAATTCTGAAAATGAAATGGGTCTTCCATTGTATTTTACAATGTTAAAATCTGTTCTAATTGTTGTATTTTGTTTTAAAAGAATATCTAGCTGTGCCAAATAATTCATTTCAATACTTATAATAGTTGTCTTACTATTTGAATCCGCTTTGAAATTATTTTGTATTTCTTTTCCTGTTAGTTTATTAATTGTATCTTCTAATAGCCTCGATGGAAAAGGGTTTAATAATTTAATTTGAATAAATATAAATTTTATATTTTTAAATTCACCAGATATTCTTTCTAAAGCATCCAAAATAGCACCTTTAGTAGATCCCCAGCTTAAAATTATAATAGTGTTTTCGATATTTTTTTTCAATTTGTCTTCAAATTCTACAGTTATTTGATCTTGTTCTGGTATTTGTTCGATTACTAATTGCAATTTTGACATTCTCTTTTCCACCATTTTTTTTCTAATCTCGGGATCTTCTGTAATGTGACCTTCTTCATCGTGCTCGTCTCCTGTATTCCAAAAAATTCCATTTTCTGTTCCTAAAGGGACTCGGTTAGAAATTGGACCTTCTTCCATATTAAAACGCTTGAAATGTTTTATATTATGCTCTGATTCTGAATTATTATTAAATTTAAAATTTAAATTTTTATCAATAAATTTGCCTCTTTCAATTTTTATTTTTTTATAGTCGAATATTTTGCATGTAATTATGCTGTTTGCAATAAATTTATCAAGTACATGTATAACAGGTAGTTGAAATTTTTCTGCATAATTAAATACCTTTACTGTATCATAGAAGCTTTCTTCGATATCTCCAGAAGCATAAACAATCCTGGGAAATTCACCATGACCTGCATTTATCGCAAATAATAGATCTCCTTGTTCTTGTCTAGTAGGCAATCCTGTAGATGGCCCTGCTCTTTGATAAAGTGATACAATTAATGGAACTTCGTTCATCCCTGCCCATCCTAACGCTTCTGCCATTAAAGAGAACCCTGGTCCAGAAGTAGCAGTACAACTACGGGCTCCAGTCAAAGAAGCTCCTATAGCCATGGCAATTGCTGAAATTTCATCCTCCGTTTGAACCACAACAACCGAACCGTTATTGTTGTCAGTTTGTTTTATTACAAGATTGGATTCTAAATATTCGCTGTCATCACTTGCAGGTGTAATTGGATAATAAGTTTGAAATCTACATCCTGCTACTATTTTTCCAAGAGGCGATGTTTGACTTCCCTGCGCAATAATGTTATTATCATTTATTTTTCCATAAACTAAATTTGAAGAAAATTTTTTGGAAATATCTGCATATTTGGATTTAATATAATTATATGAGTAATTTGCTGCATCGATATTAATCTCTGCTATTTTCGGCTTATTTGAAAATATCGATCGAATTCCATCTCTCATCTTTTCAGTATCAAAGTTTAATATTGCTAAAGATGCTGCTAATGAAATCACGTTTGTTATTCTTGCAAGTTTACTTAATGAGTGATCATTAGATTTTTCAGAAAAGTCTTTAATTAATTCAAAATACGGTATCTCTATCAAAATCACATTTCTTTCTTTTAAATTATCTAGTAGTCCAATGAAATCAAAATTTTTGTTATTTTCATCCAATATTTTTTTTAATTTCTTCTTTGATGATAAATCTAAGGTAGAAATATCTTCTATTTTTTTCCCTTTAATTTCTGGATCGTAAATTAATACTCCGTTATTTACTATATATGGGGAGTGTCTTACTACTGTCTCGGCATCAAAAGTAACCAGAATATCTATTTCATCCATATGGGATCTAATTAGTTCATTTGAAATTCTTACAGTAAAATAACTATGTTCTCCTTTAATATTCGAATAATATTCTCTTTTGCCAAAAACATGCAATCCTGCCATTGCAACTGACTTTATAAAAATATTTGCTGCAGAATCGACACCGCTTCCTTGAGGGCCACCAATTACCCAGGAAATGGATTCTTTAAAATTTTCCATTATTTATGTATATTATTGGAGTTTGCTCTTATTATAGTTTGAAATGTTATAGAAGTTATAAAAAAGATTATCCTCCTGTAGTTGCATCAAGAATACAACATTCGCATTTATCTCTAATCCCACAATAAGGGCAAACGCACATACAAGCTTCCATAATGTTCCCACAAAAATTACATAGTGTATCCTCTTCGTCATTCTCATGTTTAACATTATTATCCTGATTCATTCTCTTACTTTGTGTATATATTATAATATAATACTTATACTTTGTATTAAAAGCCACTGTAAAGCTGAAATCACTTCTTTATTACGATGACATGAAAATAGGTTTAGCCATTTTTCATCTCATTAATGCTTTTTTTCAAGGAGTAATGTTATTTTTTGGCTTTAAGAACAGGCCAACCTTTGTGAGTAATTTATGCTTCCATCATCATCACTCCGCAATCGCTTTAAACTGGATGAACCCTATCTTACCCTATCTTAAAATGGTTCTGCCAACATTCGCATTTTTCTTCCTATATTCTTAATCTATTGTAATATGTAATAACCAAATGTATTTGTATTCAGAGTTGCTTTGTTGCATGATTCGAAAAACCGTTAAAACTATACTCCGTTTAGGACAATGAAAATCTAATTTTCACTGTTTCCGTTATAATTCTATCAACAAAACGCTAACAAACAACTAATAAAATAATCATGTGACAAAGCATTCAGAGTAGGTTTTAGTATAAACAAAAAATTGTGTTTTGTTGAATCATCGGTTGTTTTATTCCGTTGTTGATTTTCAGGGGGTGAGAAAAAAGACTGTTTATTTTCAGTTGGTGAAAATGATTTTTTTAATGTTAAAAGCAATCCATCCATAGTTTTTGTAATTATATATTCATCTCCAACATCATCCTTATGAATGATATAATAGTCGATTTCAATTATTTTACTATCAGTAGCAATTGGAGAACATAAATGATTGTCATATTCTTCACCAAGAAGTGTTTTTTACATCTTTTACACTTGACAATATTGTTCATTTATCTACATCCTTGGTAGGTATCACTTTTCGTAGTTTTTCATTTAATTCATCATATCGACCTTGGAGACGAACGAAATCTGTTGCTAGTTTTTGATTATTTTGTTTTAATTCACTGTTTTCTTTTTTTAGAGCATTAATAGTTTCATCTTTTTTGGGTAACTGTAATAATAATGAATCAGACTCTATTATTACCCCATTGGTATATGCAATATTTATCCATTTTAATATCCGATGAACTAGGGTTATAATATGGGTCAGGTTTTTCTCTACTGCTTTCATAACTACTTATCTTATCTCCAAGAATATATGATAAGTTTTTTTGTCCTATTCCATATTCATAATATATTGTTTGTGCTTTGTCGTCTATTTTAATCAATCCATCACGTAGTCTTTTGATGAATATATCAACTTCATTAGCAGTATTATTTTCCATTTATTTATTCGCCATCTACCTTGATATATTGTGATGCTATTTTCATAGTATCTTTATTTTCATGATCTTTTTTTCTTGAAACTATTGCCACCCTTTCATCATTCTTACTATCCATTCGCCATTCAAGTTTATCGCCTACTTCAATTTCCAAATATGAAACTATGCCTTCTGGAACGGTTGCTCTAACTGATTTTGTTCCTACTTTTGCAATGCTAACTGTAGATTCTAAAACCATCAATATACTATACACAGTTTTATATATAAAGTCTATCGTTATAACGACATTAAAGCGATAGACAGGTTTAAATAATACTGCAACGATAGATAAAACGGTAGATAAGTTGGCAACCAAAACAGATTTCCGTAAAAACAACGGTATGATAATCCTTCAACAAGGTAATATCA
This sequence comes from uncultured Nitrososphaeraceae archaeon, assembly GCA_963838615.1. Lineage (GTDB taxonomy): Archaea > Thermoproteota > Nitrososphaeria > Nitrososphaerales > Nitrososphaeraceae > Nitrosocosmicus. Next base: position 11,523 of record CAWISD010000090.1, on the reverse strand, counting down.
TTATTAACGGAGAGAATAATTATATTGTTAAATCTCAAACTCTTGTTGGAAAACAATATACCGTTGAATTATTGGAAAATGTATGGGTTTGCTCATGTCCAGATTTTGAATACCGAAAGATAGAGAATTGTAAACATATCTATGCAGTTCAATTATTTGTAGAAGCACAAAACCAAAAGAAGGAAGAACAAAAGCCTCAAATCTTTGCAGAAGACGCTATTAAATGTGATTCTTGTGGTTCTATTCGTATTATTAAATATGGTTTTGATTGTGGTAAACAAACCTATTTCTGTAAAGAATGTCAACACAAATTTAGAGAATCATCTATATTAACCAAAATAAAGTTCACCCCTGAACTTGTTACCTTATGTCTTGACCTCTATTTCTCTGGATTATCATTACGAAAGGTTGCTAGAAATGTTAGTGACCACTTTAATGTTGACCTTCATCACTCTACAATCTATGATTGGATTCAAAGGTATATTCCCAAGAATATCTGAATATGTTAACTCGTTAATCCCTCAATTGTCAAATCAGTGGCATGTTGACGAATTGTTCGTAAAGATGAAAGGTGGTGAAACAAGAAAAGGTCAGAGCAGGAATCGCTTACTTGTGGAATGTGATGGATAGAGAATCAAGATTCTTGATTGCTTCCAAGTTATCTGAAAAGAGAGATATTAACGGAGCAGTTCAAGCATTTAACGAAGCGATAAAGAATAGTCATAACAATAAACCTGATGTAGTTTACACCGATGCATTAAGAGCTTATAGAGAAGGAGTAAAACAAACGTTAAGGAAGAAAGTAGAACATATAGCTAAATGTGGAGTTAACAAACCCCATGCTAACAACAACAGAGTTGAAAGGTTGAACGGAACTTTAAGGGAACGAGTAAAGGTTCATCGAGGATGGAAATCGGATAAATCCGCAATAGCAGAAGGCCAACGTATTTACTATAATTTCGTTAAGCCTCATCAAGCACTAGAAGGAAAGACACCAGCAGAGAAAGCAGGGATTAAATCCGATAGTAAAAATAGATGGAAAAATTTAATGAAATTATAATAACCAATTACTATTATATATACGATATGTGTTATAATATGTTTATTCTATATATCTTTACTTTCTAGGTCTCTCTTATAGAAGCACTGCAAAGGCGTTGGACAGATTTGTAGAAAGGAGCCATGTGTCGATTTGTAAATGGATTCAAAAATACAGGCCAAAAGAGACTTTTAATCAAAAGAAAAAAGATTTACTAGTTTATAATAGATGAAACCTCTATTAAGATTAGTTCTAAATATGCCTAGTTATGTGTTGCAATTGAACCAAAACATATACAAATCCTTCAAATCGATATATCTTTTGAACTAATATATGCTTATAACTAAACGTTTTCTATCTTCTTTGATAAAGAAATATGTAAAGCATCATATCTCAACAGATATTGTTAGTTGATATTCGCAAACATGTCAATTCCTGAAATTAAAGCATCATACTCATTCTCCTTTAGAAAAAAGTATAATAGAAAAAACCATTCAATACCTAAAAGATAGAACAGAATGCTTCTATAACTATTTTCCATGTAAAAAAAAGAAATATAAACTATGAATAATATAAATATTCAAACAGAATGGACAGAAGCAGATACTAAAATTATAGAGCGATATGAACAAAGAGTAAAAGAAGGAAATATAAAGAAATTTGTAATAGTCCCATTAGATAACAATTGAATTGGCGTATTGTCGCTATATATGAGTATATCAATCAAGTTTCCCAATTTCCTATAGATATACAAGATAATATTCAGCAACAATGGATAAGAGTTGCAAAACAAGATGATTTAAATGATGTTAAAAATACTAGATGTCCACAGGGTCACGATTATTATAAAAAAATTTTTCAAGGTTTAAATTTTAATTTTATATTTAAAATAGATGAGAATAATAGAACTATAGAATTAATAAATTGCCAACAATTAGATTTTTCGAAATATAATCAAGAGTAAAAAATTACCAACGGTTTTCCACAACCTATTGACTTACCAACTGAAAATAAACAACTGATTTAAACACCGGAAGAATGGACAGAACCAAAAATTGCTATAAATGCGTAAAATATGTTATTTTATTGAGATTTGCTTTATAATTATATTATAATTTTGAAATTTATTATAGTAAACCTTTTATCTTTGTTTATAGTTGAAAGCCTAGATGAATATGAAAAGCGGCAACAAACCCGCTATGGCATTTCTACTTGTAACTATTATTGCTGGAACTGCATCAGTTTTAGCTTTGATAGCGTTAATACCCGATGCTCAAGGCCATGGTGTACAAGCACAACTTCAAAGCAGATTCGTAAGAATCAATAATGAAGCATTCTCTGCGCAGTCTGTTCATACTGGTGATCATATCGTTGTAACTGGGGAACTCCAAAGTTTGGTTAATAGACCTTTAAGGGGATGGTTATCACTTTTTAGCGAGTCTACCAATGCAGGTAATAGATGGGAGTTTATTGCCAGAGATCCTCCTGGAAATATAATTGATATTCCACCACTAGCAAAAATTCCATATAGACTTGAAGCAAAAGCTCTTGAACCTGGTATATATCATGTACATACCCAACTTAATATTGCAAGTGTAGGCCCAGGCTTAGGCCCAGGACAAACAGTTCAGGTAGTTGGAGATCCAATTATAAAACCAATACCATACAAAAACATTGTATATCAAAGCATAATAATTGCTGCAGGCCTTGGAGTTACTTTCGCCACCAGACCCTGGCAAGTAATCTAAAATTTTTTTCTTTTTTTTAGAGCGTTTAAATAATAATCTTTATTTATTCTGATATTAAAATAGAAAAGTATAACTGTTTATAGGTTCTTTTCTGGAATGAGTTAGTGTTTGAATTTAAAACTTCAAAAAATATTTATTTATTTTTGTTAATATTTTGTATGCTATGCTGTAACTTTGTGTTTTCTTGATGCTTTTATCAGGCGAATCCAACTTATTATTTTATTGAAAATATTATTCTTTGTTTCCATTTCTATATTATTTATTTTACATCAACATTTTTAAATCTTTTGGGTAAAATTAATGAATTGGCATCAAATACCGAAAGTTAAAATTTATCTTATTTATAATCGTATTTATATATGTCATAATCATTTAATTTTTTCTAGTTTATCTATTTGGAAATCTTTTTCTATTGATTATCTGAAAAAATTGTATGCAAGAAACTGTAAGTCAGATAATGACACGTCATGTTGTAACAATCAGTTCTTCTAAATCTGCTTTAGATGCTGCATTAATTATGAAAGAAAAAAGAATTAGTTCTCTTATTGTTCAGAATAACGATGATAAATCAATGGGTATAATAACTGAAAGAGATTTTGTAAAAAGGGTATGTGCTGATGATAAGAAATCCTCCGAAGTAAAAATATCTGAATTGATGTCTAAAATTCAAACATTTGCAGAACCTGATACTCCAGTGGATGTAGCTGTTCAAAGGATGATTAATAATAGAATAAGACGTTTGCCTGTAATATCCGAGGGAAAAGTAATTGGAATTATCACCGTAACTGATCTTGCAAAGGAGTTGAGAAGAATAATGTTAACTAAAGGCATAGTGGAATTAATTGATTAATATTGTATTTTGAACTGTGCGGAGCAAATTGTTTACTATTACAAATTTTAAATTATCGATGCTTTATTGGTATTTGCTGGAGATTTCTTTTAATACCTTTCGTGTTTATTTTCCATAATGATTAAAATTAATTTGAAAGATATCCTCAAAAAATGGATTCCGATATTTGTTATTGTGTCTCTTATTGTTTTGATAATGGGCTTAATTTTTCACAGTTCTTTTCCGCAAATTATTTCTTCTATCGTTGTTTCAGTATTATTAATTTTTTCCGCAATGTTTTTTAAATCTGTAGGTAGAGATAGAGAAAGTAAAAGAAGTGATTTTGATACTTCAAAATCTGACAGTGAATTTAAATAATGAGTTCTTTTACAAAAACAAAATGTGGGATATTTATAAAAATGCCGAATTTATCCGACAATTATAATTTTATACCTATCTTTGACGAATATGCAAGTTGTATGGGAAGCATATTTCCTACCAATTTCATAAGAATGTGAACAAATTTTAGTTATTGCAGATAACGTTGTATTTGGTATCCTTAAGTGCGCAAATTCTTCAAAAGAAACCGACTAACCCATTTTAAAAAGAAAGAATGTAGTAAATCTGAATCTATTTTAGATAATGGTTCAACACACAATAATAATAACAATTTCTTATAATTTAGGGTAAAAATTGAGATTTAAATAATTTATAAAATTAATATGGTGTTGAAATACATTTCTCTATTGCTACATTCGATATTTAATACCATTAATACGACATACTAATACGCAAGATATATCTAGTTTCCCTAGTGACCAAATTGATGCTTTGACATCAAATGAGATGAAATTAAATTGGTTGTTAATACACCTAGTTTCGCCAAATATATGCCCAATGTCTGTCTTTTTAAACAATTCTTCAAATTATATTAAGTTACTCGATAATAATTCTAATACTGCATATGCCCAGTCACAATAATATATTTATCCTTGGGTTAAAAGTATTTGCAGTTTATGACAGTCAATATTTTAATTTTATTGCTTTCCAAATATAAAGACAAACATAGATTAAAATAAAAGGATAAAGGTCAATCTCATTTTAAAGTATATGATTCTCCATATTTTTATCTCCATCGTGGTGTATGATTTTTGAATTTATCTTCATCTTTGCTTTTGCTCCAATGATGTGTTTTAAAGTTATTTTGAATCGATCCAAATCTTTTGTTTCTATTTTAGGGATAACATTTTGTTCGTTATTTTTATTATGTTCTTTTAGAAAATCTCTCAATGCCATAATGGCAGCAGAATTGATTAATCCTTCGATTTCTGCACCAGTAAATCCATTAGTCAATCCCATTATTTTCTCAACTGATAGCGAATTACCATCAATAGGTTTCTTTTTGAGATGTATTTGAATTATTTGTTTTCTTGATTCTTCATCAGGATTTGGAATTTCTATAACTTTATCAAACCGCCCAGGTCTTAACAATGCATCATCTATAATATCAATTCTATTTGTCGCACCAATAACTACAACCCCATTTAGACCTTCTAATCCATCTAATTCAGTTAACATTTGACTGACCATCCTTTCAGTTACGCCAAATCCACCAATTGCCGATACTCTCCTTTGAGCTATGGCATCAATCTCATCAAAAAATATTATACAAGGAGAAACTTGTTTTGCTTTTTTAAAAATTTCGCGTATTCCCTTTTCAGATTCACCGACCCATTTTGATAATCAATTCAGGACCTTTAATGCTAATAAAATTGGCCTCAGAATTTGAGGCGACAGCTTTAGCTAATAAAGTTTTTCCAGTACCTGGTGGACCATAAAGAAGGATCCCTTTAGGTGGTCTAATATCCGCCAAGTCATACAATTCCGGATATTTTAATGGCCATTCAGTTATTTCTAATAGTTCTTGCTTTGTAGATTCCAATCCACCTATATCTTCCCATTTAGTATTGGGCTTTTGGATTTGAAATTCCCTAATTGCAGACGGAATTACATCTTTTAATGCATTACTAAAATCAGAATTCGTTATGATTATTTTATTTAATGCCTCTGATGAGATTGGAGATTGATCAATATTAATTTCAGGAAGAATTCGCCTTAAAGATCTCATGGCAGCCTCTTTTGTCAAAACTTCTAAATCTGCCCCAACGAACCCATGAGTCAAATTTTGATATCTTTGACAAGTTTACATCTTCGTTCAAAGGCATTCCCCTTGTATGAATATGGAGTATTTCCATTCGACCTTCTTCATCCGGAATTCCTATTTCTATCTCCCTGTCAAATCTACCAGGTCTTCTTAAGAGCTGGATCAATTGCGTCTTGTCTATTAGATGCTCCAATTACTACAACTTTTCCTCTATTGTGAATTCCATCCATAAGTGTTAGCATTTGTGATACTATTCTTTTTTCTACCTCGCCCGTTACTTCTTCTCTTTTTGGAGCAATAGAATCAATTTCATCAATAAATATTATTGAAGGAGCATGTTCTTGAGCATCTTTAAATGTTTCCCTTAATCTTTGTTCACTTTCCCCATAAAATTTACTCATAATTTCTGGACCACTGATAGAATAAAAATTTGCATTGGTTTCATTAGCAACGGCTTTGGCCAGCAAAGTTTTACCAGTTCCTGGATGACCATAAAGTAAAACACCTTTTGGTGCCTCAATACCAATTTTTTCAAATAATTCAGGATGACGTATTGGTAATTCAATCATTTCCCTAACTTTTTGTATTGCATCTTTTATTCCACCAATATCTTCATAATTTATTCTTGGTATATTTGGAGAAAGATTCTGTTTATAATCACCTAAAGTAAATTTAGTACTACTATCAATAATCAAAGGGCTAGATACTGGATTTAAATGATTTATGATAAAAGTAATCTTTTTTCCCATCAAATTTATCGGAATAGTATCCATTTTCTGATACAATCCGACCTTCCAATAAATTTGGAAGATAGTCTTGCAAATCCTGCATATTCTAACTCTTCAAACGGAGCCAAATTAACTTCTTTTGCCTTATTCACATTTCCAATTTTTTTAATACTTATATGATCATCGATCCCGGATTCAAGGGCATTTCTAGTATATCCATCTATACGTACAATATTTCTGTCATAATCTGAAGATAATCCCGGACCATAGTCTTACACAACTAACTTTTCTTTTTCCTTTCAATTCGATAACATCACCCGGTCCTAATTGTAAATCATCCATGACTTTTGGATCCACAAGAGCTAAACCTTTTCCAACAAATCGAATATCAGTTTCTGCTATCTTTAATAATTTAACTGATGAATTTTTCATTTAACTATTCACCCTTTGCAATTATTATGACTATACATTACATATTGTAATATTTATAACATAATATAAATTATCCTTACATTAAGTAAGACTTATTTGATGGAATGATTAATTATTACAAGTATGTATATGAGAGATTTTTCGGTTCCTCAAGCAATAAAAGAAATTATAATATCAAATGATTTTTATCTTAAAGCAATTAAATTAGGTATTGTAAATTATACTGCATTAGCCAATAAAATTCATAAAGATGTAGAATCATTAACAGAATCTACTGTAAATATTGGAACAATTATTGTTGCTATAAAGAGATTTGCAGATGAAATAAACAAAACAAATAATTATTTTTTAGCAATAAACAATAACAAAACTCAGATTCACATGATGATCAGAATGAAAAGAGAAAATTCCGAATTTTCGATGTCTCCAAACGAGGTAAGAATGACCCTAACTGGAAGCATTATTGATATTAATTTTAATAATGATAGTACATTAAAAGATATTTCCGAAATTATCTATGATTTTTCTAAAGATACCTTTTTCGATTACAATTTAATACATACTACAAAAAAAGTATGTTTAATTACTGAAGATATCCAAGAATCCAGAAAAATTATTTTGGAATTAAAAGAAAAATATGATGGAAAGGTAACAGAGGGACTTTCAAAAATAACATTAACTTTATCAAATGAAAACATCATTGTTACAAGACATATATTATACCATATTTTTGATTTGATAAACAATTACAAAATTGCTCTCAAAAATGCTTTTTTTACAAACAAGGAAATTATTTTAATATTGGGGGCGGCGAAGCTGCAAAAACATATGATTTGTTGAGAAAAAAATTTTTTATAGGCATATAAATATGAATATAAAATAAGAAATTTAAAAAAGTTATCTTTGTATTAAAATTTAATTATTTATCATTATAAAGATTTCAAATATATCTCAAATATAAAAACAATCAACATTCTATTTTATTTGTTAATGGACTAAATTAAAAACAAATAAAATAGTTCACATTATTAAGAGATTGTGTCAAAATTAATAAAACTTAAAACAGGAACATGGGATCTATCTGAATTAGTTAAAAATCCTAAAAGTGATGAGTTTTCCAATTTTTTATTATCTATAGATGAAAAAGTAAAACAATTTGAAAGCAAAAGATCAATGTTAAAACCTGAAATTTCCAGTAAAAATTTTTTTGAGATAATAAAAGATTCCGAAAGTATTTCCGAAAAATTAAGTATAGTTTTAGGATATGCGCATTTAAAATATGCAGAAAATACTTCATCAAATGAAGCAGCATCACTAATGACTAAAATGAATATTTATGCAACTGAAATATCAAATAAACTTCTTTTTTTTGATTTGTGGTTCAAAAAAGATTTAGATGAGAATAATGCGAATCGTTTAATAGACGAATCTCCAAAAGTCTATCAAGATCACCTTAAACATGAACGTTCGTTATCAAAATTTACACTAAATGAATCGGAAGAACAAATTATAAATATTCTTGATGTCACGGGAATTGATGCTTTAATCAAGATTTATGACAGAATGACTAATGGCTTTGAATATGAATATGTTGAAATTAAAGGTAAGAGAAAAATAAAAAAAATATTCACCAATAAAGAGAAATTAGTATCACTTGTAAGAAGTTCACGAGCAACTGAAAGAATTGCCGCCTATAAATCATTATGGTCGACATATAAAAAAAACAGTGGAGTTTTAGGAGAAATTTATATTAATAGAGTATTAAACTGGTATAACGAATATATTGTATTACGAAAATTTCCTTCGCCTATATCTGTAAGAAATCTATACAATAACATAGATGATACTACAATTGAAATATTACTCAAAGTTTGTAGATCAAATGCGGGTATTTTTCAGAAATACTTTAAAGAAAAATCAAAAATGTTAAAACTAAAAAAGTTAGAACGTTATCATCTTTATGCACCATTGAAAATCTCAAAAACAAGAAAAAATCAATTATGACAAGGCAATGAAAACAGTTTTAAATGCGTATGATGATTTCGATCCTACATTTAAACAAGTAGTAGAGAAATTAGTGGAAAAAAAACATATTGATTCTGAACTTAGAAATAATAAACAAGGTGGAGCATTTTGTTCAACAATTACTCCAAAAATTGATCCTTTTGTATTGCTAAATTTTGATGAGACATTAAGAGATATGTCTACAATGGCCCATGAATTCGGTCATGCTATTCATAGTGTATTATCTTCTGATAAACCAATAAGTGTTCAACATCCTCCTTTACCATTAGCTGAAACAGCATCAGTTTTTGGGGAAATGTTGTTAAATGATAAAATCTCAAACAAAGTTTCAAATAAAGAGAAAAAAATACTTTTAGCAGAACAAATTGACGACTTTTATGCAACCATAATGAGACAAGCCTATTTTACGATATTTGAGGTTTCCGCTCATGATATCCATATCCAAAAATAATGCTACAACAATTGATGAATTATCAGATCTTTATTTAAGCAATTTAAAAGAACAATTTGGAGATTCGATCAAGGTGACAGATGATTTTAAATATGAATGGCTTTATATACCACATATTTATCACTCACCTTTTTACTGTTATGCATATTCATTTGGCAATTTGTTAGTAATGTCTTTATATCAACAATATAAAGACGAAGGAAAAGATTTTATTCCAAAATATATTCGAATCCTTTCCTCAGGTGGAACAAAAAAACCTGAAAATTTATTGATGGATGAAGGTATAGACATAAACAATGAAAATTTTTGGCAAAAAGGTTTTGATTTAGTAAACGAAAAAATTACTAGAATTAATTACTATAAAAAGACCATAGCCCTCATCAATGCAAAAAAAATCCATTAATTTTATTGGAAAAATGAGACAATAAATAAATCACACCACCTAAAAACGCAATAACGATGCCTAATCTATTTTCATATTGTTATCTCAAATGAGGAACCTCTTAACTTTGAAGCTTTTTATATTATTTATGATTTAATCAAATATTTTAATATGCCAAAAATTAATTTTATGCGGGTTGTATAAAAACAATCCCTATTGAAATTTTAAAATATTAAGAAAAACGTTAATTTTTGGAAGTGGCAAATTTAATTACACTAGTTTATATTTATTTGGACCGATATAATCAAAAGATACGAATTGTATTTGCATTTAAAACCTTAAAATATTTCCAATTATTAAATAGATCTCCTGCATAATTAGCACCCCTAAAAAAATTTCTAAAAGACTGACACATCTTTATCGTGATTAACAAATTAAAATGCAAATATTACAATTAATCTTTGATAATCTATAAAATTTTGATATGTGCCTAATTATGCAAGAGATCTAATGAATTTACACCCTTTCTATTCAAAATAAGAGGAAATACTATATTAAAGATTTTATAAATTATCGAAATGGAGTATATGATTAAAATGTGATTTGAAAACTACCCATTTTAAATCAAAATATGTAATATAATAAATATTCTATGGAAAATAAAAAGGCTGTTTAATTCTCAGCAACTATTTTTACACCATATTTTTTAGTATGGTGGGCTATAAAAACAATAGTGTCTTAGATTACTTACCTTAAATCACTGTTGTTTATTTTCATTCTACCTATAACCCCTGTACCTGATCAGTTGAGGAATACTGTAACAAGAAGTGCTATTCCGATTAAAAATCCCGCAAAAGCAATGCCAATTACTGGGAATAACAATATCGTCCCTGCTAAGACTGTAGAAAATGCTCCAACTGCTATACTAGATCCTCTCCTCCAATTTTTGTCATGTTTGTCATTTATTCCATGAATTACCTTTGAGATACCACTAGATCGTAAAGCAATTCCTAATAATAATATCACAACTATTGAGGCAATTAAAGGAAAACCTATCGAGATAATTGCAAGTATGATGACTGCAATGCCTAAAGATACACCTGCAAAACGCGATCTATGAGGTGTAACTATATGACTGACTATCATTTCTATCCCTATTACAAATAATAGGATTCCCACAAGCCATATTATAGATAGAAATCCTACTATGGGATTTAAAATAACAATTACAGATAAAACCATAATTATTATTCCAAATCCGATTTGAAATGCGCGTAGCCATCTAGGTAGTTTTAATAAGGACATCTTCTAATGTATTTTCATCGTATAAAGTATCGAGATGATCCCAAACTCTGAAAATGATTCTACATATATATCCTGATTGTATTTCTTAATTATTTCTTGAAAATTTAAGAATATCATAATTATAAATGTTTTATCAATTATATAAAATTTCAAAGAGATTAGTAGGAATTAAAAATGGATTTTTTAGAATATTTGGAAAAAAGTATTTAAAAATATCTTTGAAAAACGACCTGAAAAATATATATTTTATTAAATATCGTCCATAAAGATTTTAAAATTCAATTATTTTTTTATATAAAATGTTATTTATTTCAAATTAATTATTATCACAAAATCTTTATAACCATTTTAGGAGAGGGGTGGTACAGGATTATTGATAATCTGTTTCTGTCACTAATTGTATTTAGATGTTTATATCTT
>CAWISD010000089.1:0-32772 GCA_963838615.1 uncultured Nitrososphaeraceae archaeon | reverse complement strand
CATTTTTTGAAATATTTTACCTATAAATTCCGTTAAAACCAATTTTTTTCAACAGGATATACATTATCAATTTACGTTCGATTTGGATTTGGTATCAAAATTTACAATGTATTGAGATTATAATCTATTCTATTGATATAAAATCCAATATATTTACACCATGTAAATACTTTAACAATTGCTATTTATTTACATATGTCAATATAATTTAAAATTAATGTATTATTTTTCAATAACTTTTAATCCTTAATAAAATTTTATTTAATAATTTATCGTATATTTGATTTTAGTTTTAATTCCCATAATAAATTAAATCCATATGAATTTACTAAATCTAATTATGTATCTATATTTTCGCAATACTTTGACAATTTTCATTCTTTAGTACTTACTGAAGTTTCCCATAGATAGGTAACATTTTTTTTATTTTTTAAATAATTGTATGGCAGCATTGAATAACAATAAATCATAGCCAAGCAATAATTGGGATAACGAAATGCATTTTTAATAAATTCCTTTGCTAGAATAGAAAATGAGATATTTAATGATAATTTTTTTGTATATTTTTTTATTTGTTGGTGACCAATTATAGCTCTTGTTACTTGGCTTAAAAAATCAGATATTGTTAGAGGAGTTTTAAAATATATAATTGCTTCATCATCATACATAACATTTTTTCTTTTTTCTAAAATTTTACACTGAAGATATAAATCAATGGCAATTATGTCAGTTGGAATTTCTAAATCTTTAACGTCCTCTGAATATAATGCTAATGCTCTTCCCATCGTTGTGTATTGAGATATTCCATGTAACCTTACAGATCTTAACCAAAATGCAATAAAAGCAGCTGCTTTTGAAAATATATTATTGTTTTTAATAATTGGTACCGTATTGGATGCACAAAGTCCTGTATTCTGATTTATTTTATTGGATAAATTATAAATACAGTTTATTTCTAGTTCTATATCTGCATCTAGTAAAACAATTACTTCTCCATTTGATTTTTTAAAAATTGTATTCCATGCATTACTTGCACCCATTCTCTTATTATTATGGAGTAGTTCGATATTTAACTCTGGATTATCCTCTTTTAATTTATTTATTAGATTTGGGGTATTGTCATCTGAATCATCGATGAATATTATCTTTTCTATGGTGTTTAATCCAATGTTTTGTTTTTGTAATGATTCAAAAAATTTTAATAGATTTTTTTCCTCATTAAAAGTTGGTATACCAATAGTTATTTTTCTTTTTTTCATCTTTGATTATTGTACGGGTTTATTGATTTTGATGTTTTCTGCAATTTTTTCCGCCAAGTTTTTTAATTCTTCAATATTTGCAATTTTTCTCATTGGCCATTGACCCTTTATTTTTTCAATTGAAAAACGAGGGACGATATGAACATGAACATGAGGTATAATTTGATTGGCCGATCTACCATTATTTTGACTGACATTAAAGCCATTTCCATCTATTGTATTTATAATTGCCCTCGATATATGTGGAACTAGTGAATACATTTTTCCCACCAAATTTGTTGGCATTTCTAATATCGTATTAAAATGTTCTTTTGGAATTAACAAAGAATGTCCATAATTAATTGGATATTTATCTAAAAAAGCTAAAAATATATCGTCTTCATAAATGATAGCATTAGGAATAGTTTTATTAATTATTTTACAAAAAATGCATTTTTCATTTGTTCTTTGCATCTCCGATGAAGTATTATTTAAAGAAATATTTAATTTACTATTTCAATTGTTTAATATATCTTGTTATATTTTTTTAATTATTTATAGTTCATTTTAAATATCTCGAAAATTTTTTAAACTATATGGGTGAAGCAATAGAGATAGAAGATTTCACTTTGAACTTTTCTTTTCCTTGTCCAAAGTGTGAATATCTTAATGAACTGCAATCAAATGAACTCCATAACAATAGTATTGAGTGTGGTATGTGTGAAACTATTTTTAAATTTGAGGGAATAGATTCTATAAAAATAATGGCAAATCTTGAATAGCTAAAATAGAATAAGTTTTTATTTTATATTTTTATTTTAATTGAATATAATGGTTTTACCCAGCAGAAAAACAGTAGAGGGAACATCGAGAGCACCTCACAGAGCAATGTATAAAGCTATGGGTTTAACTGATCAAGATTTAAGCAGACCTTTAGTTGCTGTTTCCAGTACTTGTAACGAGGCAACTCCATGCAACATTCATTTGGGAAAATTAGCTCAAAAAGCAAAGGAGGGTGTCAAGGATTCAGGTAATACTCCACGAGAATTTACAACCATTGCAGTTTCAGATGGTATTGCTATGGGACACGAAGGTATGAAATCTTCCTTGGTAAGCAGGGAAATAATTGCAGATTCTATAGAAATAATGATTCGTGCCCATCAATATGATGCCTTAGTTGGAATTTCTGGATGTGATAAAAGCTTGCCTGGCACATTGATGGCGATGGCTAGACTTAATATTCCATCTATTTTTGTATATGGTGGTACTATACTTCCAGGCAATTGGAACGGTAAACCTGTTTCAGTTCAAGACGTATATGAAGCTGTTGGAGCCTTTGATACTGGAAATATGAGTCTTGAACAGCTAACTAGTTTAGAGAATGTTGCATGTCCTTCCGCAGGCTCATGTGCTGGTATGTATACTGCTAATACCATGGCTTCAATTAGTGAAGCAATAGGAATGTCATTGCCAGGTAGTGCAACTCCTATTGCAGAAAGTGATATAAGAAATAATATTTGTTATGAAACTGGCAAAGCTATAGGCAATCTTATTGAAAATGATATAAAACCACGTGATATTATGAAATATGAATCATTTGAAAATGCAATTATTATGGCCAATGCTATAGGTGGTTCAACAAATGCTATTTTGCATTTATTAGCTTTGTCCCGCGAGGCTAATGTAAAATTGGATATAAAAGATTTTGAAATAATCCGGAAAAAAACACCTCATATTGCCAATATGAGGCCTGGTGGTAATTATGTTATGCTTGATTTTGATAATATAGGTGGTATTCCTGTGATACTAAAATCCCTTTTAGATAAGGGAATAATTAATGGTGATGTTTTGACAGTTACTGGAAAGACATTAAAGGAGAATCTTTTATCTTATAATTTTGCAAAATCCATCAGCTTATTTTAAAAATAATGAAAATGAATATAAAAACATTCTAAGACCCGTGGACAATCCAATTCATGACGAAGGAACCTTAAAGATTTTGTTTGGTAATCTTGCCCCCGATGGTGCTGTAATAAAGATTGCAGGCCTGCATTCTGAAAGATTTGTTGGAAATGCTAAAGTTTTTAATTCTGAGGAGTCGGCATTTGAAGCCATTTCAAATAGAGAAATTATAGAAGGTGACGTTGTAATAATCAGATATGAAGGTCCAAAGGGCGGGCCTGGAATGAGAGAGATGTTGGCTACTACTGCTGCTTTGGTGGGCCAAGGTTTGGGTGAAAAGGTTGCCATGTTAACTGATGGTAGATTTTCAGGAGCAACAAGAGGATTTATGATAGGTCATGTTTCTCCCGAAGCTATGGTTGGTGGACCTATTTCGCTTGTAAAAAATGGTGATAAAATTAAAATTGATTTGGTGAAAGGAACTATTGATCTTAAAATATCTGATAAAGAATTTTCAAAAAGACTTAAAAAATTAAAAACTATTGAAATTCGATACGAAATCCGGAGCATTATCAAAATATGCAACTTTAGTTCAATCTGCAACCGAAGGTGCTGTTACATTGCCAATTTTAAAACAAATAAAAAGAAAGAAATTCAAAAACTAACTAATTTTTTATTTTAATTGAATCAATTGATCCATATACCGGATAGCCATGAAAATAACTGTCAATTACTTTATCTAGTGGTATTATTTGAATTAATTCTAAATTATTAATAGTTAATAAAACATTTGCTGTTTTTTTAGTGCTATTATTGCCAGTAAAAAAATCCAATTTGCCATTTACTGCTGCACTATCACCATCGCCCAAAAATAGCTTTTCTTTTGTTTTAAAGTTATTCATGGAATACCAATGAAAGCCAGTACCATTGGATGAAGTCATAAAAAATTTAGAATAAAAATTAGTGACATTTCCATTCTGAACGTCCATGTTCCACTTTCCTGATACTAAAATTATATCATTATTGTTTTTTGATTTTGAGGTTAAATTATTATTAGCATTGTTTATCGTTGGATTACCATTGTGTATAGATTCTATTATTATTCCTGATAATAAAGAAACCAAATTATCTGAAATATTACTAGAAGCATTTGATATTGCTTCTGTTGTATTAGAAATACTTGACTTTGTATTTGAAAGTAAAGTCTGTCTTTGCTGTTGTTGATTAATTGACTGTGAATATGAGACATTGGATGTATTGGATGTAACAAGGTTTTGTTCTATTGTTTTTTGAGAGTTAGTTTTGTTATTTAAGGTGTTTGTTGACTGTGTCGCATTATCATTTGAATGAACTGCTGCTGACTGATGTATTTCGGGGTATGGTTGAAATTAATGATCCGCTAATAGAAAAAGTGTCATTTATGGGTAATAAATAATTATTATAGATATTTTTTTTTATTGAATTATTTTGATATAGATTGTCTGTTTTGCCTTCAATATATAAAAAATTTTTACAACTTATATAAAGAAAAAGTATAAAACAAATAACAAAAATCTCTATTATATATTTCAATAAGTCATTTATTTATTATTATTTTTTTATAAAACCTTTTCTTTCTTTATCGCCTTTTAAATATTTAAATTCCCTTAAAAAATATATAATTGCAAAGATTGACATGATTAATAAATCCGACTTGGTTGATTATTTCAAAAAAAATTATGATACGGAATTTTCTAAAGAAGAGATTATAAATATTTTTTCCAAATCAGCTGATGATGAAAGTGAAATAGATAGTTTTCTATCCGAAATGGAAGTGGAGTCTACCTATGCTCCATCCAATCTTTTTGTAAAATGCAAGGCAGGTACTGTCTATTATAAATGGAATAAACCCACTTGATTACCTTGTCTTTAAAAATTACAAACTCTGCAATTTACTTTTTTTATGGATAAAAGACATTATTTTTCTATTTCTTGTTTTATGATTTAAAATACTACCAGAATAAGAATCAATTAAACTTCTCGGATATTTTATATGCGCTATTATTGTTATTGTTACAATCATGGAAATCCAATAATTAGTAAAGATCAGTATTCCCAAATATCAAAGTTATCTGTACTTTTTTTAATAAAGTCTAAAACAAGGTCAATTTCGTCATAGTAAAAAAACTCTTCATCTTCAATTTTCTCATTTTCATCTATATCTTTGCTTTTGAGATATAGTTTTTTTAGTTTTCTAACCAAAATAGTGTAGGTCCCGAGTAAATTTCGATTAATAAAAATTTTTTTCCCATCTGTATAATTTTCTATTCTTATTCCTTCATCAGAATCTAAAACTAACAGGACATCATATAACTTGTTGATATTGATTTTTTTATTAAATGATATGGGTAGCATTGATGTTGTATTATTTAAATTTTTTCCCATCAGATTATCGTTATTTGATATAATGCATTTTTATTAAGCCAAGTATTTTAAAGTGTTTACAATTTGTATATTGTCCCTGAATATGTATATTTATATATAAAATAATTGATTCTGATGATTTAATGCCCGATCAATAATTGATTATACCATATCTATGAAATATTTGAAAGTAGAATTTTTTCATACTTGACCTGGTCATTATCGGTTTCATTTTCTTAAGTGTTCAAAGTTGATAAAATATGTTAATAATTTTAAATTATTCGTATTTGCATTGTGACAGCAGTCCTATAAGAATATCAATTGTAACCGGGAACACAGTCACTCCTGATATCCCATAGGGATCACAATGCAAATATTATAATAATATACTGTATATGGGTAATATAAATTAAAATAATATTTATAGTGTTTTACATTTACAAATTTGCCGACTTTAAAGTATTCTTATTTGTATATTTTTATATTGATAAATGAGTTTAAAATAAAATTTTAAGATGGGAAAAAAAGATTTAGAAATTTTATCTGTGTTTTTTTTTGGAAATTCTATAATCTTTAATTCTATTTTTATTTTTTTTAATGAAGATGTATTGTAAGTCAAATTATAAAATTAGCTATATTTATAATTATTAACGGGTAAAATAATTAAAATATTGAAGTTAATTAAAAAGGGAAAGGTAAAAGATATCTATGAGGTAGATAACGAAACTTTGATTTTTCATTTTACCGATAGGGTTTCTGCCTTTGATATAATAATGAATGAAACAATACCTTACAAAGGTAAAATATTATGTGATTTTGCTATATTTTGGTTTTCCACTTTGAATGTTCATAATCATTTTATAAAAAAAATAGATGTGGATAAAATTTTAGTCAAAAGATTATCCATATTCCCAATTGAATGCATTGTTAGAGGATATATGTATGGAAGCTTATATTCTCGTTATAACGCAGGTAATTACATTGAAATACCTGAAGAATTATCTTCGTATTTTAATAATAATAAATTTGTAGTTGCTTCCAAACTTCCGTTATTAATCTTTGATCCATCGACCAAGTCAGATGAGCATGATCTTCCCATAACTAAAGAACAAGCCTTGATAAAAAATTTATTAGATAATGATGAATTTAATAAGTTAAAATTTCTTTCTTTTGATTTGTATGATCAGGTGAACAAGATAGCAAATTTATCAAATTTTATACTCAGCTGATGTCAAATTTGAATTTGGAAAAGATCCTGTAACCGGTGAAATTGTATTAGCTGATTCTCTTGGTCCTGATGAATGTCGATTGTGGGACATCGATAATTATCAGTCTGGAAAATTACAGGATAGCTTTGATAAGCAAATATTGAGAGATTGGTTGGACAAAATAGGATTTAAGAATTCTGTTGATAATCTTATAAAACAAGGCAAAAAGCCTGATCCTCCATCTTTACCAACAGATATTATTAATAAGATATCTGATAGGTATATCCAAGCCTACGAGAGAATTACAAATAGTGATTTTAAAAAAGATTAAATTTTATTGGATACTTTTTTATGATCATGTAACTTGCATTACTTGATATTTTAATTCAACAAATATTATTTTTCGAAAGTAACTTAATCTTATATTGATTGATAATTATATGGATAGAATCAATAAACAATTTGTATTGATCATTGAAATCAGAATATATTATGATAATACTATAAATTGATAGGAGATCTCTTTTGTCTATTCTACGCGAATTAGCATAATTCCTGTATTGGATGGATATTTTAATATTTCTATGATTTCTCTTGGAATATCAAATGAACTAAAATTACAATTAATAGATAGCGTTCTATCACAAATGAATTTGCTTTTTCGTAACACAATGTCCTCATGATTAGACAATAAAAGATTATCATTGCCGTTACCTTTTATTACAAAACTGTAAGGTTCTACTATTATTTCTATTTCAATTAAAGAATTGTTTTTTTTTATTTTTTCTTTAATTTTGGGTGATAGGTCTATGCATGATTTATTGGCATTTACTCCTATTATGCAATCTCCATTTAATGTCAAATCTTTGTCTTTAGTTATTTCTATTGTTCTTGAGTGTAAAGATTGTACATTTGGATGACCTTTAAATACAATCTCTTCTGATATCAAAAATCTTTAATTTTATTGCTTAAATGAAATAAAAACTTTATTATTTGAAAAATCAAGTTTATTTAAATAAGGTAACTATAAATAAAGACTAGAAAGTAACTTAGTTGATTTGTTACCAGCCGCAGCAGGTTATGATAGAGCAATTACAGTTTTCTCTCCTGATGGTCGATTATATCAGGTAGAATATGCGATTGAGACTGTTAGAAGAGGCACATTAGCTTTAGGAATAAAAAGCACAGAAGGTGTCATTTTAGCAGTTGAAGAAAAAACTAGAAAATTACAAGTATCAAGTGTTACTCAAAAAATATTTCAAATTGATGATCATATTGGTCTTGCAGCAGCAGGTTATATTCCTGATGCTCGAACACAAGTAGATCATGCAAGATTCTTTTCCCAAAGTAATAGGTTAATTTATGATGAACCTGTGGATGTAGAAGGTGTTGCAAAAAATCTTGCAGATATGGCACAACAATATACACAATATGCTGGTGTAAGACCTTATGGTGTTGCTTTGATTATTGCTGGGGTAGATAAAAATGGTCTTGGTTTATACCTTACAGACCCAAGTGGAACATACATAGGTTATGATGCAGTGGCAATCGGTGCCGGAAGTGAACAAGTGACAGAATTTTTGGAAAAGAACTATAAAAATGATATTTCCTTGGATAAGGCATGTGTATTAGCTATTGAATCTATTTTTACTGTGAGTGAAGAGAAAATAGGTACTAATCATATTAGACTAGCTGTAATCGATTCTGCATCTAAAACACTTAAAATGATTTCTGAAGAGGAAATAGAAAGATACTCAAAAGAAATTCCACAAAAAGAAACTTCTTGAAATTTTCTTACCAATTAATTAATTTTTATTAAACTAAAACATATTAATATTACATCCGAATCTGAAACAATAATATAAAAAATGTTTGCGGAGATAGGTGCCAAAGCTCCTGATGTCAAAATATCAAATTGGATTCAAGGACTCCCTACCAATATTGATAAGTTATTAGGAAATATCGTTGTAATCGAGGTTTTTCAGGTAAACTGTCCTGGATGCTTTCTTTATGGATTACCACAGGCTATCTCTATTTATAATAAATTTAAAGATAAAGAAGTTAAAGTATTTGGCATTGCAACTGCATTTGAAGATTATGATAAAAATAATCTAGAGAATTTAAAATTACTTTTATCAGAGGGCAAGGTAGTAGGAGAGACATATAATGCTTTAAAACAGCATGGCAGATTAATTGAAGGTGATAAGCTATATTATAAAATTCCTTTTCCTGTAGCGATGGATAAGATAACAAAAATGCCTGTTAATATATCCGATGATATGATTAAAGATTTTGTTGAAATATATTTTTCAGACTATAAAAATTTATCAGAAAAAGAAAAAGAAGATTTATTCTCAAAAGTAAAGGTTTATCTACAAAATAAAAAATATTCAGCAGAAACTTTTGAATTGTATAAACTCCGAGGAACACCATCTTCAATCATTATCGATAGGGATGGAATTTTAAGATACAATTTATTTGGCTCTGAAGGTTATTTGGAAGGTGCAATAAAAGAACTTTTAGAAAACAGGTGATAATTTTATCTTTTATTAAATTAAAATTCGATTTGGCTATACCTGATTCTTTTTTATATGGTGTTATGTCTGAAATTGATAGAACTTTTAAGATTTTTCAGCTCGCTCGAGCATTATCTATATTTCGTGTAGAGAAATTATTTATTTTTCATGACCGAATTATTAATCCAAAAAAAAATGAAATCGATTTTATAATGACACTTTTAGAATACCTTGATACTCCTCAATATCTTCGAAAAAAACTTTATTCAAAATTGGATTCATTGAAATATGTTGGAAAACTTCATCCTATAAGATCTCCTCATCATAAAGATAAGATTCCATTAGAAAATATTAAACATGGTGAAATAAGGGTTGGCATTTTAGAAAAAAAAGATAACATATTTTTTGTAGATGTAGGATTGGATTCTTTAATCAAATATCAGGGAAAGAATAAGCAACAAGGAAAAAAACTCGATGTTAAATTAATTAAAAAAAATAATTTTTTAATTGCAATGGATATAGATCCTCACGAGATAAATGAAATTTACTGGGGATACAAGATTTTTTATTTTAATTCATTGCATGAAATTTTAAAAAAGTATCAGAAATCTGAAATTATTCTCACCTCTCGATACTCTGACAATTTTAAAAACGATTCTTCTTTTTCTATTAATTTGAAAAATAATTCCAAAGATAGTAACTCGATCTTAATAGTTTTTGGTTCTCCTAAATATGGGTTAAACGATCTTTTTATCAAAGAAAAGACTAAACATTTCCAATTATTTTTCTTTTAATTTTTTTCCTTATCAAGGTACTCAAACTGTAAGATTGGAGGAATCCATCTTTGGTGTATTATCAATAATGAATAACCTTATCTATTCCTAAATTTTAAAAAATTTTCTTTATAATTATAAACTTATTAATGGGTTTTGGAAATTTTTTTATATATGGGTCATAGAAAGTATAGCGCCCCGAGAAGAGGAAGTATTGCTTTTCGTCCTAGGGCCAGAGCTAAAAGTTTGGAAGCTCGAATAAGAACATGGACAGAGGAGGATCCACTAAGGATAGTCCTGGACTTGTTGGCTTTGCTGGATTTAAAGTTGGACAAATCCAAGTGATGACAATAGATGATAAAGAAAAAACACCAAATTTTGGTAAACCATTGATGAATCATTCTACTGTTATTTCATTACCACCATTAAAAATAGTTGGAATTAGGGGTTATTCTGAAGATGGATATGGCAAACATGCAATTTTTGATGTTTATTCTAAAGATTCTATTAAAGATCTTTCTACAAAATTTAAAACCAAGTATTCTGAAGATGGATTACAGAAGGCAGAATCCAATCTTGGAAATACAAAACATGTAGTGGCAATTGTTGCTGTGTTTCCACACAAAATTGGTATCTCTCAAAAAACTCCGTTTGTGTTTGAAGTCCCTGTATCTGGAAAAGATATTAAAACAAGATTTGATTATCTCAAATCAAAACTTGGACAAGAAGTGCGAGCACAAGATGTTTTTAAAACCGGTCAAAATATTGATGTACATGGAATAACAAGAGGAAAAGGTGTAGAAGGGCCAGTTACAAGATTTGGAATTAAAAGAAAACAACATAAATCAAGAAAAAGTGTAAGGGCTGTTGGAACTTTAGGACCAATATCTCCAGCTGTAGTTATGTATACTGTTGCTAGGCAAGGTCAAAGAGGGTTTCATCAAAGAACCGAATACAATAAGAGAATATTGTTAATGTCAAATTCTGAAAAGACTGATATCACAGATATAAATCCTAAAGGTGGTTTT
This sequence comes from uncultured Nitrososphaeraceae archaeon, assembly GCA_963838615.1. Lineage (GTDB taxonomy): Archaea > Thermoproteota > Nitrososphaeria > Nitrososphaerales > Nitrososphaeraceae > Nitrosocosmicus. The sequence goes on along the minus strand of CAWISD010000089.1, from coordinate 21,704 downwards.
AAACATTTTGGATTAGTTGATGGGGATTATATGATAGTTAGAGGTACCATTCCTGGAGTTCCAAAAAGATTGATAAAATTAAGACAACCAATTCGTAGTAGACCAACAAAAACTGCAGAACCTAAAATCCTAGAGGTTATAGTTTAACATGAATACAAAAGTTTATGACTTGGAAGGAAATGAAGTTTCAACTATTGAATTACCTCCAGTTTTCAAATTTCCTTATCGTCCTGAAGTTATTAAGAAGGTATATGTTAATTTGGATTCACATCATTATCAAAAACAAGGAAGATATCCCGCTGCAGGTGAAATAGTAAGTGCTGAATCAAGAAATACCGGGTTAGGCATTGCTAGATTGGCTCGAGCAAAAGGGGAAGGTTTTTCTCGTGCAGGTCAAGCCGCCGGAGTTGCAGGAGTGAGAAAAGGTAGACTGGCTCATCCTCCAGAATCATGGAAAATCATTCATAAAAAAATCAATAAAAAAGAGAAAATGATTGCATTATATTCTTCAATATCTTCAACTGCTATTGGCGATCTTGCAAAAAAAAGAGGTCATATAATTGAAAATGTAAAGTCTTTTCCATTAGTTGTTACTAATGAATTGGAAAACATTCAGAAAACAAAGGAATTGTATCAGGTGTTAAAAGCATTAGGTATAGAAGATGATTTGAGCCGAGTAGAGAATTCGATAAAAAAACGATCAGGCAAATCTAGACGTAGAGGAAGATCAAATAGAATAGGAAAAAGTGCTATTATTGTTGTAGGCAAACAAGATTCTCAGTTGTTAAAATTAAATGATTCTCTACCTGGTATCGCAATAAAATATGTTAAAAATCTTAGTGTATTAGATTTTGCTCCAGGATCAAAACCTATCAGATTGGCTATATTTTCTCAAAGCTCTATAGATGTTCTAAATGAAATAAAGATACCTTCTAATATAATATTGGAGCAATGATTATAATGAGTGAATTTATAGATAATAAAAATATTAAAATTAATGCTGATATTGCAAGTAAAATAATAATTCAACCATATGTAACAGAAAAAACATTTAATATAATTGAAAAAGAAAATAAATTGAGTTTTATTGTTCACAGTAAGGCAAATAAAAAACAAATAATAGAATCTATGAAGGTAATTTATGAATCTGATGTAACTGAAGTAAATACATTTAATACTATTAGAGGTAAAAAGGCTATTATGAAATTTAAAAATACAGATGGTGCTAGACAGCTAGCAACTAATTTAGGTTTGGTGTAGAAATTTGGAATCTATTTATACAATAAAATCTAAAAATAATCTTATTTGTGGAGGGTGCATATAATTGGTAAGTGAATTTAAATTTAAAGGATATTCTGCAGACCAAATTCAAAAGATTTCCATAGAAACTTTGATGCCTTTATTAAATTCAAGGCAAAGAAGATCTTTAGATAAGAGGCTGTCATCATATATGAGTGATGAAAAGAGAAAATTTCGAGAAGAATTAAAACTTTCAAGAGAAGGCAAGTTAACAAGCCCATTGAAAACTCATCTTAGAGATATGATTATTCTACCTGATATGATTGGATTGAATGTTCTTGTTCATAACGGAAAAGAATTTGTACCTTTTACAATCAAACCTGAAATGGTTGGGCATTATCTTGGAGAATATTCTATTACAAATAAAAGAGTTCAACATGGATCACCTGGTGTCGGTTCATCACGTTCTAGCTTATACGTTCCATTAAAGTGATATAGATATGCCAAATTATTCATATTCTTTTGAAAAATACGAAAAATCAAGACATGTCAGATCTGCTTTGCGTGATAAATCAATTTCTCATAAACATTCTACGAGAAATTGCATTGGCAGTAAAAGGAAAAAGCATTGAAAAAGCCCGAGAATTTCTTGATGATGTATTGTCAAAAAAAATAGCTGTTCCTTATAGACGATATCATAATGAAGTGGCTCATCGTTCTAACATTCGAGATGGTTTTTGTTCTGGTCGATATCCTCAATAAAGCAACTAGCGAATTTTTAAAATTACTTGATAATTTAGAATCCAATGCTGAGTATAAAGGAATGGATCTCGATAGATTAAAAATTATTTCAGTAGTTGTTCATAAAGCAACGAAATTAAAAAGATTTACTCCTAGAGCGATGGGAAGGGCTAGTCCAAAATATGATACATTGGTTCATGTTGAAATGGTTGCAATGGAAGGAAGGACATCATAAATGAATGCAATAAAAAATGTTGTGAATAATAATTATCGAAATATGGAACTGGATGAATTTTTAAAGGAAGAATTAAAAGATGCTGGATATGGGGGTGTCGATATTCAAAAATCCCCACTAGGTACAAGGTTAACATTGTATGTCACAAGACCTGGTCTTGTAATTGGAAGGAAAGGAAGCGGAATTAAAGATCTTACATCAAAATTGGAAATAAAATATGGTTTAACAAATCCACAAATCTCAGTAATCGAATTAGAAATACCTGAATTGAATCCAAAGATAATGTGCAATAGAATTGCTCAATTAATCGAAAGAGGTACAGCATTTAGAAGGGCAGCTTTGTGGACTGTTAATACTATAAAAAATGCTGGTGCATTGGGTGTTGAAGTTACAATTTCTGGGAAATTAAGAAGTGAAAGAGCTCATTTTGAAAAACATTCATCAGGTATAATACCAAAAAGTGGTAATATTGCTGATAGAGTAGTAAAGGAAGGGATTACTCATGTTTTGACAAAAATGGGTATAATGGGAATAAGATTGAAAATTGCAATAAAAGGGGCTGTTCCATCTGAATTTGAATTGGTAACCAATTTTAAAGATAGCTCCACCAGTTGAAAATTCTAAATTAACAAATGATGATACCGATGTACAGAATACTGATAATGTAACAAACACCTGAAGATCCTGAGAAGAATGTTGAAAAAATACCGATTAGAGAAAAAGGAGGTTGAACAATAATATGGCAAGAAATAGAATAAAAACATTACGAGACTTTAATGATACGACCTTAAGGAAAAACTTGAAGATTTAAAAGTTGATTTAGCTAAATTGCGTTCAGAAGGTTCTAAAGGTACATTGAAAAAAGATGCTGGAGTTATTCGATGGAAACGTAGGGATATTGCAAGAGTATTAACTATAATAAATGAACGTGAAGGGGAGAAAAATAAGTGATGTCTTTTAAATCAAAAGAATTTCCAATAAGTGATATTCTTGGAAAAAAAATCGAAATATGTATCATGTTCAAATAAATTTAATATTAACAAAACTGGAAAAATTGTTAATGAAACAAAAAATATGATTTATTTATTGTCAGAGACAAAATAATTCTAGAAATCAAAAAGATTTCTAAAAAGGAAATCGATGTATATAAAGTTATTTTACCTTCTGGAGATTACTTTATAAATGGAAAAACATTGTTAGGTAGACCAGAGGAAAAAATTTCAAAAATTAAGTGATTGATATGGTTAAAAATATTGGTATTCAAGTTAAAGCTCCTAAAAGAACATGTACAAATAAAATATGTCCATTTTGTGGTTCATTGTCTCTAAGAGGCAAATTAGTTTCAGGAACTATTGTTAGTCACAAAGCAAAAAATATGGTGGTAGTAGAGCGCGAATATTCTCGTTTTGTTAGCAAATATAAACGATATGAAAGGAGTCAATCGAGGCTACACGCCTTTATTTCTGATTGTATTGATGCAACAGAAGGTAATAAGGTAAAAATAGCAGAATGTAGACCCTTATCAAAAACAGTATCATTTGCAGTAGTGGAGGTTAATGAATAAAGATGGCATCTAAGTCAAGAGCAGTATCATCTCGCGGAGTAGCAGAGTTTAGACCGTATGTAACTCGAGCTCTTCCATTATATGCAAATTTAGTGTGTGCAGATAATACTGGTGCAAAAATATTGCAAATTGCCCAAGTTACTCGAATAAAAGGACGCCATTCTAGATTACCATCTGCTGCTGTTGGTGACTTTGTAACTGTTACTGTTAAAAAAGGACCAGCAGAGTTAAGAAAACAAATATTTGGTGCAGTAGTAGTAAGACAAAAATATGCAATTCGTAGATTAAATGGTACTAGAGTATGTTTTGAAGATAATGCTGCTGTTTTGGTAACAAAAGAGGGTGAAATCAAAGGCACTGATATAAAAGGTCCAGTGGCAGTAGAAGCAGCTGAAAAATGGCCTAGGATTTCTAATTTAGCTTCAATGATTATATAGTGATATTTATGGTTATAGAAAAAGGATCAGTAATAAAAAACCCAACGGTTTGTTCTCATCTTTCTGATGATTGAAAAAACAATACAAGAAGAGAATACTAGTGTAATAAAAGGTGATACTGTAAAGATTATCCGGGGAGAATATAAAGGCGTAGAGGGCAAAGTTGAAAAAATTAATACCGGCAAAGGGAAATTAAGTATTGAAGGCGTTCAACGAGAAAAAATTAAAGGCGGACAAGTAAAAGTACAAATTCATGCTTCAAATGTACAAATTTCTTCTTTAAAATTGGATGATAATTATAGGAAAAATAAAATTGAAAATAAGGAACAAATTAATAAATCAAAGAAACAAAGTAAACAGAAAACAGAAAAAAAATGAGGTTTGGTAGTGATTATTAAATGGTAAAAAAAAGTGGAAGTACAAAATTAAAAAGACAAATGGCACCTAATTTTTGGCAGATAAAAAGAAAAGGATTTCCATTTGTTTTGTCTGCAAATCCTGGGCCATATGCAAAAGATAAGTGTTATCCTGTAGGATATACTATTGCGTGATGTTTTGCATTTATGTAATACTATGCAAGAAGCAAAAATGATATTGAATTCTGGACAAATAAAGATTGATGGAGTTGTAAGAAGAGATGTTCATTTTGGTGTTGGAATTATGGATATTATTGAAATTGTTCCAAATGGCGAATCTTATAGACTTAATTCCTAAGGATTTAAATATTTTGGTTCCTGTTAAAACAAAAGAAAAAGGAATAAAATTGTTAAAAATAACTAGCAAGGTTTCTATTAAAGGTAACCGAATACAATATGGTTTTCATGATGGTAAAACATTGATTTCTGATGATAAACAAATGAATGTGGGTGATGTTTGTGTAGTAAAATTACCTAATATTCGAAATACAGAATCATGTTAAATTTGATGTTGGATGTACAGTTTTGGTTATACAGGGTGAAAATGCTGGAAGAATTGGAAAAATCGAAGAAATTAAAAATGGAATGTTTTCATTACCAAAAAGAACTGTAGTTCAATTTGATGATAGATCTGTTGAACTACCAGTAAACATCGTTATGCCTATAGGGAATGATAGACCACTTTTGGAGGTCTTTATTTAATGAGCAATAAAGTTGAAAATCCTATGAAAGAAATTTCTTTATTTAAAGTTGTTATTAACATAGGTGTAGGTAAAGCTGGAGAACCATTGGAACGTGCAAAAAATGCATTGACTGAATTAACCGGACATACTCCTAGTGTAAGAGGTGCGAAGAAAAGTGTTAGAGATTTTAATATACACAAGGGTGAACCAATAGGCACAATGGTAACTTTGAGACGGGAATGAGGCCATAAACTTTTTAAGACGTATAATGGAAGCAAAAAAGAATGTGATAAAATCTACATCTTTTGATAATAATGGTAATTTGTCACTTGGAATTCATGATCATATTGATATTCCAGGAACAAAGTATAATCCAGATATTGGAATATTTGGAATGGATGTTTGTTCGTCTTTGACAAGACCTGGTTATAGAGTTTCCAAAAAAAGAAATCCATCTAAAATAGGTAAAAATCATAAAATTACAAAAGATGAGGCAATAGATTTTTTCAAAAATAAATTTGGAGTTGATGTAGTGTGAAAATTAAAATTAGAGATTATGAATTAACTGGTAGAAAAAAGCTTGCACATGGTAAAGGAACAAGATGGTGTAAAAGGTGTGGTTCATTTAGTGGCCTTATATGTGCATATAATTTAATGTTATGTAGGAGATGTTTTAGAGAAGTTGCAATATCCTTGGGATTTAGGAAATACGAATAGGTGATATAAATGCCAGCATTAAATGTCATATCTAATTTATTTACAACGCTATATAACAATGAAATGAGAGGAAAAGAGAATGTATTGTTTTACCTGCTTCAACATTTGCTAGCGAGGTTCTTCGAATTATGCAAAAGTACCGCTATATAGGTGAATTTGAACAAGTTGATGATGGACGAACTGGTAAATTTCGAATTCAATTATTGGCCAAGATAAATAAATGTGGAATAATTACACCACGATTTAGTGTAAAAAAAGATAACTATTTATTTTGGGAACGCCAATTCTTGCCTTCATACAATATGGGTATCTTGATTGTATCTACTAGTAAAGGTATCATGTCACATCATGAAGCCCAAGAAGGCAATTTAGGAGGTGCATTAATAGGCTATGTCTATTAAACCGCAATTTTATGTAAATGAGATTGATATACCTTCTTCAGTTTCTATTACTAAACAAAATAACTTGATAACCTTAAAAGGTTCATTTGGTTCTGTCCAAAAGGACTTTACCAAAATGCCTGCGACTATAGATTTAAAAGATGAAAAGATTACTATAAAATCTCAAGGTAATAGAAAAAAGGACTTTGCTTTAGTAAATACTATTCAAAGTGTTATCAATAATATGATAAAGGGATCAACTACAGGATTTACATACAAATTAAAAATAGTCTTTGCACATTTTCCTATTACTGTAAAAATAAAAGGAAAGGAGATATCAGTTGAAAATTTCTTTGGAGAAAGATCAGCAAGAACTTCTAAAATCGTGGGCAATGATACGAAAGTTACTGTACAAGGTGAAGATGTAATAGTAACAGGTCCAAATATTGAAAATGTCTCTCAAACTGCAGCTAATCTTGAATTAGCAACAAGAATAAAAAATAAAGATTCAAGAGTGTTTCTTGACGGAGTATATATATATTCTAAAGAATAACTTATTTTTACTTATTTATTTTTTTGAATGTTTTTAATATTTATCTAATTTAATTATTTATGGTTTTTCAATTAAAGAATAAATAAATTTTGGTTTTATTTCAAAAACATAACATTTAATTATTCTTTTATTTTTTTATAAAATAGTGCCGCTGTAGCTCAGCTTGGTAGAGCAAATTCATAATTTATAATTATGGAGCTTAACTGGCTGTTAACCAGTAGGTCATCAGTTCGAGTCTGATTAGCGGCGCTTTATTTTAAAAAATTAAAATGATATTATATCCAATGATATTGCATCAGATAAAAGAAAGAAATGTCTATTTCCAACAACAAAATTATTTCTTATATCACTTCTGGGAATCCATCTATTAGAAGAAGAAAATAATCTTTCTTTTTTCATTCTTTTTTCCAAATCTTCAATGTCCAATTCTTTTTCTTCGATTTCATCAGTTTCTAAATTTTGAATTATTAATAGAATTTTGTCAATCAATACTCTATCACCATATTTAGAATAATCTCGAGTATTTTCATTGATTTCTATGACTTTAATTTTCAATTGCTTTTTATGAAATGCATCTCTACTGATTAACTCTCTATCGCTAAGATAACCTTCATAATCCATATCATTTTGAAACATTAAACTTGTTAATAATTATTCTATTTTTTTATTTTTATTTTTTATAATTTTTTAAATTCAAGTGGATATTTTATCATCAATAATTTTTATATTATAAATTGCTATTAAATCATTTATTTTAATGCTTTTATTTCACTATCGTTCCTAATATTCTTATTCCGGAGAAATCTCCAATACCAAAAAAATTCTCTTGTTTTTGTATATGTGAATATGATATTTCTAGAAGAATACCTTTATTTTCTATTTTTTTTAATATTGTTTTTTTAAAACAATATTTACAATTAATACTTGGAGGCCAATTTTGTTTTTTACACTGTGGACAAAAAGTATTTATAAATATTCCGTCTTTGAATTTTTTCAATATTGTTTCTTTTAAATTCATTTTTCTAGAATTATGATTGTTGATGATGTACCGCAGCAGCCATGTTATGAATTAAACCTCTTGAACAATTTTTTTTTTGCCTTCCTTTAGGGTGCCTTTTCTTGTAGTTGAAGAACTATTTCATTAGTTTGATCAATACCTGTAGCTCCTATAGGATGTCCACAACCAAGCAACCCTCCTCGTGTATTGATATGAATACTATCTTGTTCAATAAAGTTTGATCCTTTTCCTTTTTCTATAAATCCTATATCTTCATATGCCAAGATTTCTAATATTGTAAATGCATCATGGAGTTCTGCAATATCTATATCCGAGGGTTTCAAATTTGCTTGATTGAATGCTTCTTTGGAGGCGATATTAGTAGAAGTAACGGATCTTAAATCTGATGAAATGTTTGCAAAACTTGCACCTTGGTTATTTTGTGAAATTCCTCTAATCCAAATGGGGTTTTCTGATTTTTTTGCAAATTTTTCGGATACCAATAAAAGTGAGGAAGCTCCTTCACAAGGATAACAGCAATCCAAGATTTTTAAAGGATCGACAACTTTTTTAGATTTCATTATATCCAAAAAACTAATACTTTTTATTATAAAATAATGCATTAGGATTTTTATTTGCATTTTTATGATTTTTCTCAGAAACCAATGCCAGATCCTCTTCCGATGTATTAAATTCCTAAAATGAGTTTTTGCAAAGAGTGATGCCCAATGTATTGGCAAATCGTAAATCCCTCTTGTAATATCCCACAATAGCTTATTTCCAGGACTATTTTGTTTTTCGATACCAGTAACTATTACTGCATTACAGATACCTGAAGAAATTAAAGAATGTGCTAAAAAAATTGCACTTGTTCCTGAATTACATAGATTTTCTATCTTTGTTGATATTTTTGGATTTAAGTTGATCATTTCAGATATGATGTTTCCCAAATACTGTTCGGTAGAACATGAAGAAACAATTAATCCATCTATTTCATGTTTATCTATTTTTGTTTTTTTTAAAATATTTATTATTGATTCGCATGCTAACTCTGGTAAAGAGCGATCCGAAAATTTTTGAAATCCTATAGTATCCCCCGAATCTATAGCAGTAGTCTTCATAACTTTAAAAAATCCTTAAAATCTAATTCCCCATTTTTGTCATTGATTGGATTTATCTGTAATATGGGTAAATCTATTCCCGCATCGATGAATCTTTTAATTTGGTAATTACAATCATTGACTGAACCATAAACTACAAAATCATCTAACATTTTCGTTGATATATTTTCAATTGCTCTTTCTAAACCATGATTATGATATTCTCTATAAATTTTTTCTACTTCTGTTTTATAATCTGTTTTTAATAGAAAATTATAGTAGACTTTTCCTACGGATATGTAAAAGGCTAGGGTTTTTGCTACTCTTTCTTTTGCTTTTTGTGGTTCGTTATTTGAAACAGAAGTTATTAAAACTATTGATGTATTGGACTTTGATTTATTTTTAATATTGGATAATACATTTCCAATCTCATCTATGGGTCTTAAATAAAATAATAATCCATCAGCATATTCCTGTCCTAGTTCAATCATTTTTTCATTTACTGCTGCGATGTGGATGGGAATTTCTAATCTTGACTTTTCTAGGATCTTAAAATTTTTAATTTTTACTATTTTTCCCTCATAATTTGTTTTTTCTTGGGACCTAATAAGCAACCTTAAGGATTGTATATATTCTTTCATTCTGATTAATAGGATTTTTATATTTGATTCCATGAAGATTTTCTACAATAGCTGCAGTACTTGCTCCCAAACCTATTATCATTCTATTATTGGATAAATTATCTATAGAAATTGCTCCCATTGCGATTGTAGCAGGTGTCCGTGAATAGATATTAATTATTGATGTTCCTAATTTTGCCCTTGTAGTAACCTGTGAAATTGCTCCCAGTGTTGAAAATGCCTCTTTTCCCCAAGATTCGGGTACCCATAAAGAATCAATATTTTCATTTTTATCTATATTTGAAGAAAAATCGATAACATTTTTTGTTTTTAAAAGAGACCCAATGCTAAATCCAATTTTATATTTCATTTTAATTTTGTGAATACGTTCTAGCCAATTCTTTTGATGATTCTTCAATATCTTTGTGAGAATCTATGGATTTCCAAAAAGAATTTTCAAATTTTTTTGCTTTTAATTTTTGCTGATTTGCCATTGCAGGTAGAGCTGTTGTTTCTATATTTCCTTTTTCTGGAAGATAGTTAAAAACCTCTTGATTAAAAAAATATACTCCTGCATTTATCCATTTATTGTTTATATTTGGTTTTTCTTCAAATCCAGTTACATTCAGATTGCTCATCAAAATCTACTATTCCATATGGACTTTTAAGTGGGACTACTGCTAAAGTATTAAATTCATTTTTATTTGACAGCATATTAAAATCTATATTAGTTAATATATCGCCATTTATCATAAAAAAACCATCTTTTTCATCTTTTAATAAACTGTATGTATTTTTTAATGCCCCTCCTGTTCCAAGGGGTTCTTCTTCTACTGTATATGCTACTTTGACATTGAATCTATTCCCGCTTGCAATATAATCTATAATTTGTTCTTTTAGATATCCTACACAAATTATTATCTCTCTGACATTATTTTTTGCTAAAAGTCTTTATTTGCCAGTCGATGATTGGTTTGCCTAATATTTCAATCATTGGTTTTGGACGATTGTCTGTTAATGGGTTTTAATCTTTTTCCAAACCCTCCAGCTAAAATTACTCCTTTCAAACACTTTTGATATTATTTGATTGAATATATTTTTTGTTTTTTGTTTTTTTCCTTCGAAAATTGATACTTAAGAGGTAATTGTGTATATTTTTATTTTTTTTACAACTAATATGATAGTAATACAACTAATATGATAGTAATACAACTAATATGATAGTAATACAACTAATATGATAGTAATACAACTAATATGATAGTAATACAACTAATATGATAGTAATATAACTAATATGATAGTAAGAAACATGATGATATATTTCAAAATTCGAATTTTGAAATATATCAAAAAGATTATATATTTTTGATAATTTTATTTAATGTATCTATTAAATTTATAATTTGATGTTTTTTATGTTCAGCAGAAATAGAAACTCGTAATCTAGCTTGATTTTTCTTCACTGTTGGATATCTAATAGCCTGAATAAAAAATCCTTTTTTTAAAAGCTTTTGTGAAATATCCATTGCTTTTTTTTCAGAACCTATAATAATAGGAATTATGGGACTAAAACTTATTTTTTTAGTATTAGAAAAATGGATATTCTTCTAATATTTTATGAAAATAATCAATATTACTATATAATTTTTTTTGATATTTCCCATTTTTTACTATTTTCAAAGATATATTTGCTATTTCACATAAAAAATCTGGAAGTGCTGAAGTAAAAATAAAAGGACGGGATTTATTAATTATATATTTGCAAATTAAATTCGAACTGCTAATATATCCTCCAAAACATCCTAGACCTTTGCTTAAACTGCTAATATGGATATCGACTTCTTGGTTTATGTTAAAAAATGCTGGTGTTCCAGAATAATTTTTTTTATTACTGATTGCCTACTATAAAATCTCCATGAGCATCATCTACTATTAGAATACAATTGTTTTCTTTTGATATTTTTGATAGTTCTTTTAAATTGGAAAAATCTCCATCCATGCTAAAAATTCCTTCTGTTATTATAATTTTTTTTTTAAAATTCGATTTTTTTACTAATTCTTCTAAATTTGAAAAATCATTGTGTTGGAAATATTTCGACTCTGCTGTTGGAAAGTTTACATCCATCAATGATACTTGCATGATTTAGTTTATCACTAAAAATTACTGTCTCCTTATCGCCAAGTGCACTAAGAACACCCAAATTTGCCATATATCCATTGGGAAAAACTAATGAAGATTGAGTGTCTCGATGCAAAGACAGTTTTTTTTCAAGACTTTTAATTTTGGATGAGTTTCCTGAAATTAATCGTGAACTACATTGAGATATCTGTATATTGAACTAATTTATTTAATTGATTTAATGTTTTTTTATTTTTCGATAATCCTAAATAATCATTTGATGAAAAATTATTAATATTGTATTTTTTGTATTTTAGAGTGTAATCTTTTTGAACATCAAATGTTTTTATCTCTCTATACAGATTATTGTTTTCTAATTCCTCTAGTATTCTTTTATAAAAATTAGTGTTATCTTGATTTAAGACCAATCTCTTTTATCATTTTAAGATCATCTGATGCTTTATTTCCTTTAGTGGTCAAATATCCTCCAGTAATTATTCCATTTGCCCCAGCTTTTAATACAATTTTGTCATCTTTTTGAAGATGGATTTCTCTACCACCTGCTATTTTTATAATTGTTTTTGGCATGATGAATCTGAAAGTAGCTATTACTTTTATTATTTCTTCAGGACTTATGGGATCAGAACCAAAAAGTGGTGTTCCTTCTCTTCCTATTAAAATATTTATTGGAACTTCATCAGGTTCTATTGATTTCAAAGCAAATCCTAATTCTATTCTTTGTTCAATGGATTCACCCATTCCAATTATTCCGCCACTACAAAGATCCAAACCTGCATCTTTGACAACTTTTGCAGTATTGATTCTATCTTGATATGTATGAGTAGTACATATTTTTTTAAAAAAACTTTCTGCAGTTTCAAGATTGTGATTATACCTTTTAACTCCTAATTTTTTTAATGTTTTTGCCATTTCTTTTGTCATAAATCCAAGAGAAGTATTGATATCGATATCGATTTTACTCTTAATCAATTCTATTGTTTCACAAATTTGCTTAAATTCTTTTTCTGGAGGAGATCTATATGCACAAACAATGCAAAAACTATTTGCACCTTCTTCTTTAGCTTTTTCTGCTTGCGAGAGTATATCTTGTGGAGGCAAAAGTGGATATTTGTTTATGTTGGTATTGTTAAAAGATGATTGTGAACAAAAAGAACAATCTTCTGGACATCTTCCAGATTTAGCATTTACCAATTTCTCTACATCGATAAAATCTCCATTATAAGATCTAGTTATTCTGTTGGCACATTCAGATAATGTTATTATATCATTAGAGTTTATTAGATTGAGCGCATCATCAAAGTTTATTTTGTTGCCTGACAAAACTTGCTCCATTTTTTCATGAATAAATGTTGAATCTCCTCTAATCATTTAATAATTACTTTTTAATTTTACTGGAATATTTATTTTGGTATTTATAAAATTCTGTTAAAGTTTTATCTGTCAATCAAACTATTTTATCATACAATCTGTAATAGCGGATATGATAAATATTATGTATTAATTTAAGAAATAACTATAGATTTTCTTTCCTATCTTTTATGTTTGTTTACAATAATAAAAAGAATGAAATCAAAATATATTGGACCTATTACTACATTTACAATATTGTAATCTTTAATTGAACTACCTTAAATCGTAATCATTTGATAAAATGTTAAATTATTTTTATATAAAGAATTGTTTAAAATCCCAAAAATTTGGAAAATATTCTATAAATATATTACATAAAAAAAAAGTTAATATCAAGTTTATTCTGGATACCTTATTAATGGATACACATTGGATCAAAATGTAAAAATCTTTAGTATCCGAATCAACTAGCGTAATAATGTTGCATAAAACATTTGCAACTATTTGTTATTGTAGTTGAATATAGACATTCCGCATAAGAAATTGAAATTATAATATTGCATGCATATTTAGAGATTATAATCCATCATAATTTAGTTACAATTAATAATTTCTAAATAAATTCAATGAAATGTACGCATAATGTAGAAACATTTTATCTTATTAATTAAGAGATATAATCTAAATCATTCTACGGAAATATGAATATGTTAATGGTTTACATTATATGGCAGTAAGATCTTGGATAATTTAAAAATTTGTATATTATTCTATTTTTAATTGTATAAACGGTTTTCGTTATTAATTTTGAATTCTAAAAGTGTATATAAAACGACCGGTTTTATAGACCGTCTATAAAGTAACCCTATTTTTTTACCTTTAAATTGATGGTTTTAAAATAGGGAGTTCAAAAAATGCAGAGTACCTTTTTTGAACTGTTTGTTAACTATATTTGATATTCCGAAAAATAAAATAGAGATTAGACAGATTATTTGATGAAATATGCTTTTGCATACCTGCGGGTAAGTACTGAAGAGCAAACAGTATTAAATCAAAGATTGGCCATGCAAAAGTGGGCAGATGATCATGATTTTCAAATATTAGAATATTTTGAAGATTCTGCAATTAGCGGTAAGATTCCTGCTGTAAAAAGAAAAGGATTTGTCGATATGCTCGACTTGTAAAAAATGAAACAGTTGATGCTATTTTGATATATGAATTATCAAGGGTTGGACGCACTTTTTGGGATACCCTTGATGCAATCAAGGCTATAGAAGCATATGCTCCTTTAATATCGTGCTCCCCTAGAGAATCCTTTTTACAGATGACAGAACCCAGTGTAAGAAAGCTCATGATAGGAATTTTAACATGGGTTGCCGAAAGAGAGCGTGAAATGCTGGTTCAGAGAACAAAAGATGGTATAACAAGAGCCAAATCTGTTGGGAAGATAATAGGCAGACCAAAGAAAGAATTGGATAAAGATAATCTCATATGGCTGCTTGCCCAAAATAAATCCCGGGTAAAAATTGCAAAGGACTTGGGAATATCAAAGGCAACACTCTATAAAGAACTGCGGGTTTTATATCAGAGTACATACCAAAACCAGCAATCGTACTAACAACAACAATGAGAAAATAATAATTGATAAAAAGCTGTGAAAAACTATGATAATGGATAATTTTTATAAAGCGAATGCGTATATAGATTATGCTCAAAATTTTAATTACAATTGCATTAATTTTAATATTAACAACTTCAATTTATTCACAAGTAGATGCTAGATTTGGTGGATTTGGAGGTGGAGGTTTTAGAGGTGGAGGCTTGTGGTTGGAGGCGGAGGTGGAGCGAAAAGCTTTAGTTCCAATTCTGTTCCTTTAGGAACAGGTCAGGGCAAGACATTTACAACCTCTCCATCAGGAAAAATATCATCCACCACAAGAAACAACTCAATCAGCATCAAAACAAACAACACCTTCATCATCATCAGGTAGTAGCAGTA
Source organism: uncultured Nitrososphaeraceae archaeon (assembly GCA_963838615.1). GTDB lineage: Archaea > Thermoproteota > Nitrososphaeria > Nitrososphaerales > Nitrososphaeraceae > Nitrosocosmicus. The sequence goes on along the minus strand of CAWISD010000089.1, from coordinate 6,530 downwards.
GCAATAACCCTCAAAGCAATTTCCAGTCCCAAGACCTCAATCTCAATTTCAACAACAACCACGTTCTGGCTTTTTTGGCGGAGGCTTTGGTGGAGGAGGCTTTGGAGGCTTTGGTAGTATGCTAATGTCATCGATAATGGGAAATTTTATTGGTCAAGCACTTTTCGGATGGATGTTCCCTCATCCTGCACCAGTAGCAGCTCCAGCACCAGCTGCTCCATCTCAGTCTCACACAACAAGCACCGGCACAAAAGGTAGTTAATAATACTAGCACACTAATAATTCCACATCGAAAATCCATATCAAGACCAGCAATTTAGTTTACATAATAAAGAAATAGATTATTTTTTTTTACTTTTTAATTTATTATTATTTGATTAATATTATCTATTTAATTTAGACACATTTAACATTTATTAAAATTAATACTATGAAGTTAATTTATATAAATTAAACTTTTGTTTCAATCATTTCAATCAACTTAAATTGAACATCAATAATTTTGTCTAGTTCTTTTTGATTAATTGCTAGTGGGGGAATAAACATCAATATATTTCCCAAGGACCTTAAAAAAACACCCATTTTTAACGATTCTTTCATTACAAAATAGTTTAATCTTTGATTATCTTTGAGAACCTCTATTGGCTTTCCATTTTTTTCTAATTCTATTCCAGTCAAAAGACCTTTGTGACGAATATCTGCTATAATACTAGAAGATTCTAATTCCTTTAATCTCTTTGAAATATGCTTGCTATTTTCTCTTATTTGCTGTATCAAATTTTGCGTTGGTATTCTTCAATATTTGCTAATGCAGTAGCACATCCTATCGGGTTTCCAGTAAATGTATGACCATGATAAAATTGCTTATTTTCACTATATTCTCCAAGAAATGATTCGTAAATTTTATTTGTTGTCAAAGTGACAGCTAGAGGAAAATATCCTGCAGTAAGGGCTTTTCCAAAACAAACAATATCTGGAGTAGAGTTCTGTGCTATATATTCTACCATGTTTCCTAATCTGCCAAAACCAGTTGCAATTTCATCGAGTATAAGTAAAACATCATATTTTTGACAAAGCTCTGCAATTCTTTTTTGGTAATCTATCAGGATATATTATTACTCCACCTGCAATTTGGGCACCACTTTCCATTACAAGTGCACAGCACTTTTTACTGTATTTTTTTAATATGTTTTCTGTTTTTTCGATACAACTATTTATAAAATCTGTAGATTCATTTTTTTTATCATCTTTCTGTTTTAACTTTGTTGTTTTTAAATAAAGGACTAGGTGCTCGAAAAACAGGTGTTAACAAAGGTTTGTATGCTCCAAAATATTTTTTTATATATCCAACAGACATTGTAGCAACAGTATCTCCATGATATCCATTTTCAATAGAAATAAAACGATTTTTTTCAGGTTTACCTACATTAGCATAATACTGTAATGCCATCTTTAATGCAACTTCTATTGCCGTAGAACCATTATCTGTATAAAAGACTCTATCCATTCCTTTTGCTATTTTCAAAAGTTTTTCTGCAAGGTTTACTGAAGGTTCGTTTCCTAGTCCAAAGAGGGTTGAATGCTGAAGAGTTTTTATCTGTTCAATCATGGCATCTGTAACTTCATTTTGTCCATGGCCCCATACATTGCACCACATACTTGCAATACCATCGAGGTATTTGTTACCCTCAGAATCTATAAGATAAAATCCTTCTCCTTTTACTATTACTTTGTTATTATTCTGTTGCATCCAGTCTTTCATTTGAGTGTATGGATGCCATACAAATTGTTTATCATCTTTATCTAATGATTTCATAGATTATTATACAGTATCTCGATTTGAATTATTTTACAAATATTAACTTATTCTATTTATATAATTTTAAATAATTATAATTACTTTCAAAACTCGAGTTTTGAAATATTTATTTACATATTTTTAGAATATGATATAGATAATTTTAATATTTATGTTACTATTTACTTAAAAATATAATGTAATGTATACTAGTAAATGTATTGATATTGTGTTATAGTAATTAAGAACATTACTATTGTTGATAAATAAATTTATTTTAATTTCCTTGGTCATCCATATTTATTATCTAATATGTATATGTGTGCATATTTATTTGCTATTATCGTCTTTACATAACCTATTATACTTTTGTCAATTTTTCTTTGATCTTAGTAATATTATAGAGATATTCAACGTGTTCAAAATAAGGTATCATTGGCATTGAAACAATTAGGATATGCACTACTGATGATGGTTCAATGAGGTTATAACTAGTCGAAAACTTGTTACTATTTTAAAAGTTTATGAGACTCCTTTGATATTAATACCAACAATTTTTAATGACCTTTAGTTTGACAATAAATCTATTTTTATTGTTTAATTAGTTTCTGTCATTGCCCAACTGCAAAACTCAACTTTATTCGATAATTGTAAGCCAGTATTGCACTCAAGCCCACTTGAAACTTTTGTATTTTAGATCTTTTACATAATTAGATAACAATTAGTACGATTCTTTAAGAATTCGAATTTCGAGTTATGCAACTCTGCATTGTTTAATTATTAGATCTCTTGCATAATTAGAAAGAATCTATATCTTGCGGTATGATATTGTATCTGGTTTCTATAAACCTTGGCTCATTATTCTATAGTTTACCAAACCTGCTACTATATCCAATATCTTGTCGTACTTTCTCAATTTGTTCCTAAAGATATCGCTCATTATTCTGTACTTTTTCAATCTGCTGATTGTATGTTCCACTATTATCCTCTTCTTGGAATGAATTTTGTTATACTCTTTTTCTTCTTGTGATAACTCTTCTTGGTTTCTCTTCTTTTTATATGGTAAGGCCGATAGTTGTTCTGGGAAATCCTTTTCTATACCGAGATATCCTAGATCAACTACATTAACAACCTGTTTTGGAGTGACAGGATGGTTCTTCTTGTAAACATCATAGTCATGTCTTTTTCCTTTCTTATGAGCGACTTTATGAAGGATATAACCACGATTGTTAACCATAATTTGATTCTTTAATAGTATGTCTTTTCTTCTTGCCTGAATAGTATATTTTTCTTTTTTCTTTATCAACAGGTCTTGGTATCTGTTGTTCGGTCAATCTATAAAAGCAAGAAAGCCTGGAAAATATTTCTCTACTTCCTCTGGAGTTTTCAGCCTCTTTGTTAAATGGACATTCGAGTTAAATGGTTTTTGAAGAATCTGATTATCATTGTTAATAGGTAATGGATATGTATTATTTTTGGAATCAAAAGAATAAAAAGAATTTGTTTTTTTCCTATTATCATTTGATTTATTATTTACAAAGTTTTTATTTATTTTGTTATCCGGAACCTTGTCTTTTTGTTTTTGTATTGGGGATGCTACTAACACAACTCTAAAGTTTTACAAGAAAACTAGGTTAAAAACTTTAGATATCAAACTATTTGTAACCTATCTATACTTAAATTCCATAAAATTAAAAATTCCAACCCATATCTTTTCTTGCTGCTAATCTTGCTTTTTCCTTCATAAATTCTTCTTCAAATATTTCAATTGGAGTTTTTCTACCTTTACTTTGATTATCTGGATCTGTTGAGTTTGGAGAAATACCTGAAGAGGAGGGTTGATATATTCCAGTTTGCCTTCCAACCACATAATCAATAAATACAACCAAGGTTGCGTTTCCATCGTGCAGATTTGTAATGTGGCGCTTTACATTGGATTTCCTGTTCGACCCATACCACAAGTCGAACATACCCAATTAGGTTTTAATACGTTAAATCGCTTCCCGAAAATTCACTGGGAAGTGTAACATTGTGCAACACTGTGCTATCATTTCTAATCCTTAATATTAAGTTACAAGGTTAACATTCACCAATAAGTATTATCCTTTGCCTATTTATTATGAGAAAAACACGAGGAATCTTAAACTGTAAGTGATTGTCAATGGCAAAAAGATTACAGGGTATGAAGGTGTTAGATTATCTGATCCCTATTTAATTACAAAAATCTAATTCAATAGAAATGAAAATCACAAGGCATATGTAAACTTTATATCCTCTTTAAAATTGCCAATTACAAGAAAAGCGTATGTTATAAGATTAAAAAATTATTTAAGGTCGCCCTCCATTTCTTTTTCAACATTTGATGAATTATTGAGTAGAGAATTGCGCACCCTAGAACAAGAAATAATCGACCTGTTAATAGATATGCGCCATAAAAAAAGAGCTACCTATAGTGCACAGAATGCGTTTTTATCTGCCTTGATCTTTTTTTTCTATAAATGATATTATGATTAATTGTAAAAAGATAAAAAAGTTTATGAGTGATTCTGAAAATCAGTATGAATATCGATCATATACTACTGAAGAAATATCTTCCTTTTTAGAAATCTCTGATGAACGGGAAAAGGCCATTATTCTTCTTTTGGCATCTACTGGTATAAGGGTAGGGGCTGTTCATCCGCTACTTTTTAAAGATCTTAAAAAATGGGCCGATGATTGCCATGGAAATTATATTTATCAAATTCAAGTTTATTCGTCCTTATCTAAATATAGATATTATACATTTTGCTGTCCTGAATGTGCCTTAGTAATTGATAGATATCTTGAATTTAGAAAACGATATGGCGGAAAATAGTGAAAACTATACTTCATTCATATCAAGACGAACTAAATTTTGACTATTCACATCACGTCAGTAAAACTAAAGCGTTAATAAATAACGATTTGCGGAATCATGCAACAAAGCATAGTCAAATAACTTTTTCTTAACTTCACAGAGCCTACAAAGATCACTTTATCTTATGATTTTATTATATAATATCGTTATCTGTTTATATATTTCTATATGTATCATCTCAATAAGAAATATTTTACTTTGATTTTTGCCTTTTTGAGTTATAAATTTATTAATAGAATTTTAATCTATCTTAAAATATTAATTTATAAATATTATTTCTGTAAATAATAAAAAGTGGAGATTAAAGAAATTTTATACGACGAGATTGATAAGATAGGTAAAAATCATATTAGAACTCTGTTAACAAATGATATTTCTAATTCCAGAACTATAATTGATTTACTTTTAAATAATTGTTCAAATTTTATAAATAAAGATAATATTTATGAAGATGAATTTGTTTCCTTTAGCGAAGCATTATTGCATTCTATATTAACCATGTCTATGATTCCTGCAGAGCGAAAAATTATTATAGATGATACTCCAGTTGATATACTAGTTCCTAACTCTAAAAATCTTAAAATGGATAATGATAATGCAATAATAATACATTTTTTAAAAGATAGAAACGAAAACATTAACGAAACAATTGCAAAATTATCCTCTATACAAAAAAATACAAACAATATATGGATAGTTTGCTCTCATTTCTCTTCTTCTTCTTCTTCCTTTATTGAATAATATTGATTTAGATATCCATACCTTTGTTGTTACTCCATCTCTATCTATTCCTACCACTATTACTACTACTAATAATAATATTATCAGCAGGATAGTGGTAGATTTATTTTTCCTTTTTCTGAAATATTAATTAAAATTGATGAATTTTTAAAAAAAATTAATTATAGTGGACTTAAAATATTTTAACATATTGACTGTTCTATTTGCATTACTCTTCTCTATTTTTCCTTATTTTAAATCACAACACCTTGCAAATATTTTAGCAGAGGATATACAAATTGAAGAAGGTAGAAAATAGGCAGAAGAAGGAGAAGGAGAATAAAAAGAAGGAAAGGAAGAAAAAATATTCAATCGAGTTTCATGGATTAAATCTCAATATGAAGAAATTAAAAATTATTTTGATAACTTACCTGTTGATTTAATTATTTTCGGATTACGATTTTCATATAATAGAAATAAAGCAACTGTGGGTGGATTTTTAAATCCTGGTCGAAAAAGTATTGTAAAGAAAGAAACCCAGTTAATGACAAGTAAACAAGCAAAAATAAGAATAAAAAATTGGAAGATAATGATAAAACGTTACCGTGAGAAAGGATATAGCTATCCAACTATTTCAAGAATAAAGAAACAAATATATTATTATTTCAAATACTAAGAACCAAAATAAACTAAAACTAAAAAAAAAGAAATTAATAAAGTGAATTACTTTCAGATACCTTTGATTCTATATTAGAATTTGGTAAATCTGGAAATTTGTCTTTCATACTTTGTTCTACTATTGCACTGAGCTTCCTCGATAATTTTCATTGCGTCCTCGCTTATAGCTATTTGTATTGCCTGTCATTTCTGTTGTTTGCGGGATTTGTCCTGATTCATTCATAATTCCGTTTAATATGTCTGTTATCTTTCCAAATGACTGACCTGCTTCAGGCATCATTGAAGTTAATCCACCTTGTATATTTTTAATGACTGACATTGCTGGGCTTAATGTTACTATTACATCGCCTAACTCTGTTATTGTATTTAATCTTAATTGTATTTGTTCCAAAGCTAATTTGGCCGATGTAATCATTTTATTCATTTTTCTTATTTGGG
>CAWISD010000088.1:0-23568 GCA_963838615.1 uncultured Nitrososphaeraceae archaeon | reverse complement strand
ATTATATACTCTATTAGACATAGATTCGAATGTTGCTTTCTGGTTCTTCTCCCTTTTGTTCTATAGTAGAGAGTAGGCCTGTTTTACAATTGCATTATCTATAACATATGTTACTGTTTTGTATCATATTTATTGGCAGAGTCATAATAACAGAAAGTAAAATATCATTGTTTTCTATTGAAATATATATTTTTGTTATCATTTATACTATCTGCGGTGGAATTATGTCCTTCAGCCATCGTCCTCTACAGGCGACTTTAAAAATATTTTGCCAACTGATCGCCTCAACTGATTGCCACACCCATTTGATTCCGTTTTTGCCATCATATTCTTTTAACAACTTAACCTACATATTATTAAAAATGTCTAGATGAATCCATTCTTTAAATTACCTATGACATGTAGAAACAGAACTACATTCTTTAGGTAACATCTTCCCATCCACGCCCAATTATAAGAACATAAACAATATCATCCATTACTTTTCTATAATGGACAATTGGACGACATATAGTGTTATTTGGTTTTTCGTCTGATAATATACAGTTTATTTCATCAAATACTATCAGGAACCTTTGTGATGGTATGTAATTGCTGTCTGATGTGATTGCAAAAAAATCCATGACATAAACATTTCAAAATAGGATAACACGTTTGTAGTTGTGTTTATCTATAGTTAGCTCGAAACCCGTGACAAACATCCTTTTTCAACGTATAGCGGATAACGTTATCCTTAATCTTGCAATTTTTTTACATAGAATACGACTTAGTCTTCATTTGGGAAAATTATACAGAAAGGATGATACAGGATATAACATAAAAAAAAATGTTTTGATTATAAAGTTCAATATAGGAGATGTATAAACTAAAACTTGTGACTCTAATTGGTAATAATTGTTTGTAGATTTACATGACAAAAGAATTGAAAACGCTTAAGTGAACAGAGCCACTAAGTAGTTAATATTGTATTAATGCTTTAAAACAAAAATGCCATAGATTCTACGTAGTTAAAAGTTTGAATAATGTAAATATGACCTATATTTATCTTATTTTTCATATAACATAGAAAAGATATTACTAAAGATGTCTTATTATACTATGATTAATTCAAAAAAAATCCGAAAAAATAAGGTCAATTTAAAAATTCAAGACGATGTCCACACTAATGAGAATAGTTTAAACAAAGAAAAAAGAATTTTAAAATGGAACAGTGATTATATCATTATACCGCAGGATTTGGGACATATGTATGGATCATGGTAATTCATCTTGTAAAAACTATCTATAATTCCTAATTTATTACTTGTCATAATAAAGAAAAAGACTCTTAATAGCTATGTACACATAAAGATACATCTTCTTAAATACTTGATTGTTCTGTCATGTTTTTTGTTATAAATATTCTTCCACTTGCTAATTAATGCACTTCTTATTTTTTGTTCATCTTTGAATGTAGAATTATTGTGTGCTTGTCTTTGTAACCATCATAACCTCTATTAGTAACCTTTAAGTCGATATTATCTATTGAAATGAAAGTTAATCACCTTGGAATTCATGATTTTTGTTATTATTTATCTTGATATTTAATCTGTTTATTTTTCTACATATTATACTGTAATAAGGAATACAAGGTACTTTCCCTTTATCATGTCCTTATGCAAATCCTTCTTTAGTCTGTATATATGGCAGATGAAAGTATACTTTAGCATATCCAAGTAAAAGAAGAAATGTATTAGGATAATGAAATGGCTTCTAATCCAACCTTGTCTTTGTTCATCTCTTTTAGATCCTTACCCAGTTATCAACAATATCAGAACCGTGTATTATTTTACTTCCTTTAACTAGAGATGGACTTTAGGTAGATCATTTCATATGGTTTTCCTAAAAGTTGTTAGTTAATTTATTATAAATAGGAAATCATACAACAAAGATCCATATTAAATATTAATTCAGAATTATGAATAAATTTGATTAGAGAGATTAATAAATTCCTCTCCAATCAAATGCATGTCTTTTCAAATTAATTGATGTAGTGTAATTATATTATGGTTATCAAGAATATTATTATTCCCAAATATGATATTTTAACTAAATTGACGATATTTTTACCTTTATTTTACTATAAACTCTAATTTAAAATACAAATAATTTATTCTTACCAACTTTACATTAAACTACATCTTGATAATTTTTACTAGTCTATAATCGATAACATTAATTATGACCTCCGTATACATCTTATGATGTTATATAGGTTATCTCTTGTAGTCCTATAATATCAATATTAATGGTTTATGGTAAAAAAACTAGAACAATAGTTTGGTAACACATTTTACTATTCTTGTTTACAATAACCAACGGTGCAGAATTTAGTCAAACCACTGGAAAACATCTACATTACATTATATTCATTCCTTTGCAGATATCACTGTATTACTTTTGATCTATGCTGTTGTATTGCTTTACCTATAAATATAGAAAATTTTTTAAATTTCTTTTTACCTATGCAAGATATGGTATAAAATAATGGCTATTAATAATTACAGATATTTTTTATCTACAATCTACTTTTTCTTCTTACTCATGTGACGTGCATAAACTTAAGGCATTTTTATTAAAACATCCCAATTCATTTTTTAAATCTGGATTAGGTGATCTTTCACCCTTTTAAGATCCTTTTCTCTTCCTATGTGGCTGCTAATATTACAACCTCTTCTGAGGTATCTTTGATACAAAATCTCATTTGTAAAGTAGTCAATAGTTATGAACCTTATAATACTATATACCTGTCCTCTTTTGAATAATGTCAATCGTCACATCTGTCTGAAATTCCATTCAGTATCGATACCTGCTAATTCCTCTTTTAATTTCACCATCATTGTTTATTTTGAATAATAGAGATTTTCCGCCCATTGGTTTGTTTTTTAATCCCTCTTCGTCGTTGTATCTTTTGTAATATTTGTATTCCAATGACCTTGATCTATGCAAATCTCAGATGTGCCATCATTAATAGAATAACAATTTTGGGAAAGGCTATAAGTATAACACAACTAATAATATTTTTCATCTTATCCTAGTTATTTTTATTTGTTAAGCATAAAAATATAAATTAAAACTCACGGTTTCTAAGAATTAGCCATTATTATTCAATGTAGATATGTATGTTATAATTAAATATTTGGATATATGCAGAACATGCATATTATATGAATTAAAAGAAAAATGAGTTTGATTTTATCAATATAGAACATATATCAATACTTCAAAATATGCAAATACTACATACATTGATATTATGTTAGATAGTTTAACTGAAAATAGAGTTGACCATAAAAAACCTCGACATGAAGGAATTACCTACATAATAGATAAATTTCAAGGTTTTGATAGAGAAAATTTTGAAATTATTTCTCCTTTCATAGATATGGTTAAAATTTATGGAGCTTATCCTCTTTTAATATCAAGAGAGCATTTAATAAAAAGAATCGATTTCTATCATCAAAACAATGTATTAGTATCTACAGGCAGTACTTTGACAGAATATGCAATAAGAGAAAATGTATTTGAAAAATTCATTGAACAATCCAAAATAGCAGGTTTTGATATTATAGAAATTAGTGAAAATAATATACATCTTTCTCTTGAAGAAAAGAAAAAAATAATAAAAATTATGGAATCACATAATCTAAGACATCAGTGGAAAATAGGTAAAAAGGATCCTAGAAGACAACTAACATTGGATGAAACCATAAAAAGGATAAACGAAGCATTGGAGATCAATCAAGAGAAAATAATTCTTGAAGCAAATTTAGGGTTTAATGTTGGAATATATGATGAAAAGGGCGATATAAAATGGAATCTTTTATCAGCAATTACATCAAAAATATCACCAAATAATATAATTTTTGAAACGCCTCTCGAAATACAACAAGCTGTATTAATTGCAGAATTTGGACAAAGAGTAAATTTAGGAGAAATAAAACTAGGAAAATGTAGTATCGATAGAATCTCAACGAAGAGGTTTTCTTTCAAAAGCAAGCTTTAGTATAACTCCAGTAAAAAAGGGACCAGAAGGCAGTCCAGCTACAAAATTCATATATTACATAATTCGCAATAAACATCCAGTAGAACAAAGCGAATTAATTTATATGACAAATCTTCCAAGGAGAACAGTTCAGGCATCTATAGAAGAATTGAGAAATCAAGGACTCATAATAGAAAAAAATAGTCTTGATGATACTAGAAAAAAAGTTTACAATTTAGTTAAAGATGAATGGATATAAAATCGCAAATCTCATATTCACAATATATTATTGTTGGGCACCATAATGAACAAAACTATCAGGAATGTTTAATAATTAATGGACTCGCTGGTTGAATTTTATTTCAGATATAAATATCAACCTCTTATATTAACCATTATCTAAAATACGATTCATTCGAAAAAGATCTTTAAGAGAAAAAGACGATTTAATATTTTATATAATATTTTGTAAAAAAAGGCAATTCATCTTTTACTTTAAATATCAATTTATTTTGACTAATATATAGCATCACAATTTAATTCATAGTGTTTTAAATTTTTTTATAAATAATATAAATATATACTTCACAATTTTAATAAATAGTTTATTAATAAAAAATAAAAATATATATAAAAAGAATTTTCAATCTCTCGTTCCATAATTATTGTAAGTCATTATCATTAACGTTTAAAAGAACATAGATTGTAAATAGTTGATATTAAATGAGATAAACTAAAAATTCTTTATAAATACAACTGTATTTTTAATCAGGTAACAAACCAAATCCTACCTCAATTTTAATAACGGTATTAAGAAAAAATAGAAAATGTAATTATAAAAGTATAAAGATAGAAAATATATAATCTCTATGAAAAATAATCTTGATATACTTGGCTCCATTTATAAAAGGAGGTTTCTGTGCATAATTCCTCTTCCGACAATAACAGAAAAATAAAAGATGGTGAAAATACTAAAAATAACAACTACATCAACGAAAAATTAAATTCGATAGAAGAAACCGAATCATATATAATAGAAAAGGATAAAAAATGCCGTTTTACTTTTGTTCAAAAAAGTAAAATCAATATTGATGATATAGCAAATACAATTTTATTTATAACAGTGTTTATTGGTATTTGGCAATTAATATATTTACTGGGCATATGGCCAAAAATTTCTTTACCATCTCCTTTGATGGTTGCAGAATCATTCTATGAATTATTACAAAATAATACGCTTATTATTGAGCATTGGCATGACTATGTATAGACTTGCAATAGGTTTCACAATATCCATAGTAATAGGGATGATTGTTGGTCTTGCAATGGTAAAATTTCCAGGATTTGGAAAAACTATGGGCTCTTTCGCTATAGGCTTACAATCATTTCCAAGTATTGCATGGGTTCCATTTGCAATATTACTTATAGGATTAAATGATTTTGGAATATTATTTGTTGTGGTATTGAGTTCTGTATTTTCAGTGATGATTTCTACATATAGTGGTATTCGTAATATACCAATCATTTATATTCGTGCAGCAAAGAATATGGGTGCCAAAGGATTTCATTTATTTAGATATTTGATGATACCCGCAGCCACTCCAGCTTTAATTGATGGAATAAAACAAGCATGGTCATTTGCATGGCATGCCTTAATTGGTGCGGAAATACTTAATGGCCAGCATCAATAGGGATAGGACATATTCTTATTGGTAGGTAGGGAATTTCAATCTATGGATCAAATAATCGCATCAATGATTACTATCTTTGCATTGGGAATGATTTTTGATAGAATAATATTTATGAAAATAGAAGATAAAGTTAGAGAAAAATGGGGATTAAAACAAGAACAAAGTAATATCTGATGATATAAGAATATTTAAATCAATTACTGAGAAAAACTATAATATGTAATAATAATATTATATAAAATACTCTGCCGTTTATTATATTATTACAAATTATAATGGAAAAAATTAATAGTATATCACTAGAATGTTATTGTTATAGGAATATAAAAGAATGAAGCAAATTCATTCAAACTCATCTAAATTTATTATTTTATTATGCAATTTCTATGTTTTAATATTTTAATCATTTAAAAATTATAAAATTCCTAACATGTAAATTGTTGTTTTAAATCAAATACATAATGATGAATAATTTGCATAGTTTATCACATTTTTTGCCGATTTCTAATTACTAATACATTCCCTGTAATTCAAATATATTATTGTGAATACTATAACAAAATTTGGGATATCTTTAGTAATTATTATTGCAATAATAATAACATCTCAAACAGATAATCATGGATTGTATTTTCTCTATTGGTTCAAATGATTTAAAAACAAATAATGATAATTCTAAATCAAAAACATTAAAAATAGGATATTTTCCTAATGTAAATCATGCCCAGGCCATAATTGGATTAAAAAATGGGGATTTTCAAAAAATCTTAAATTGAATGGTAACAACAATGAATCCGAACAAAGTAAAATAAAAATAAATGAATTTGTTTTTCAGGATGGACCATCTGCTTATAGAGGCTTTATTTGGAGGCCAAATAGATGCAGCATATGTTGGACCAAATCCGGCAATAATGGATATATTGCATCTGGAGGCAAAGATGGATTACAAATAATATCTGGAGCAGCAAGCGGAGGTGCATCTTTTGTAGTTAGAAATGATGCTGGAATAAATCTGTAAAAGATTTAGGTGGCAAAAAATTTGCTTCACCACAACTTGGTAATACTCAAGATATTTCACTTAGAAAATATCTGGTTAATAATGGATATAAAACTGCAGAAAATGGAGGAAATGTTACAGTAGTTCCAACAAAACCTTCTGATATCTTCACTCTTATGTTAAAAAAGCAAATTGATGGAGCATGGGTACCTGAACCATGGGCAACTCGATTAGTAAATGAAGCAAATGGAAAAATATTTGTAGATGAACGAGATTTATGGCCACCTCAAGGTAAATTTGTTACAGCAAATATTATAGTTAGAACTGATTATTTGAACGAAAATCCTGATGTAATAAAAAAATTACTTGAAGCACATGTAAATGAAACATTATGGATTAATAACCATTTGAATTCAAATAAAAACAATTCTATTTCAATGAAAATAATAGAATATCATATAAGTTGTTAATGCGTTTAACAATGGTCTTAAAAAAATAACAGGTAAAACAATTTCTAATGACGAATTAAAAGAAGCTTTTAGCAAGAACGGACTTTACATATGATCCATTGAAACAATCTTTATATAAAATAGCAGATGATGCAAATAGTTTAGGGTTTATAAGTAATTCTAAAGTAAACAAATTAAATATTACTGGAATTTATGATTTACATATATTAAATTAAGTGTTACAAGAAAAAGGTCTTGAAACTATAGACTAGAAAGAAAATAATAACTTTTACCTTTATTTGTTATATATCAATATTTTTTACTTATTATGAATTAAATTTTAATTAATAAAACCATTTAATTAATTGTATTCCAATAAGTTGTAGCAAAAGACAATAAAATTTTTATTTGTTGTGAAAAAGATGTTAAATTCTCGCCATTATGTTATAAAATGCATATTTGATAGTAATAATATGAAGCGTAAATGTTATTTAATTTATAAAATGAGATATAAAAAATCAAAATACATAAAGATAAACGTTATTTTCCATATAAACAAAATAGTAAATCTGTTTTGATAATTACTTAAGTTGTTACCATTTTTAGTATTAGCAATCAATACTCTATAAATATCGTCAAATGCACAAACTAAATGCTGGAATAAGCAAGACCTTAAGAATAGGATATTTTCCAAACATAAATCATGCTCAAGCAGTTATTGGTCTGAATAATGGAGATTTTCAAAAGATTTTAGGTAATAATACCAAGGTTGAAACAATTGTTTTTAATGCAGGCCCATCAGCCATAGAAGCATTATTAGCAAATAGAATTGATGCTACATATATTGGTCCTAATCCTACAATCAATGGATATGTAGTTTCTGGATGGCAAAGACATAAGAGTTATATCAGGAGTATCAAGCGGAGGAGCATCATTTGTAGTTAGAAATGATTCTGGAATACAATCTGTAAAAGATTTAGGTGGCAAAAAATTTGCTTCACCCGAATTGGGCAATACACAAGATATATCATTGAGAAAGTATCTTGTTAATAATGGGTTTAAAACTGTAGAAAATGGTGGAAATGTCACAATAGTTCCTGTTGCAAATGCTGATATTCTTACACTATTTTTGAAAAAAGAAATTGATGGAGCATGGGTACCAGAACCATGGGCAACTAGATTAGTAAATGAAGCACATGGAAAAATATTTGTAGATGAACGCAAGTTTGTGGCCCCCTGACAGGTAAATTTGTTACGGCAAATATTATAGTAAGAACGGATTATTTGAAAGCAAAATCCTGATGTAATAAAAAAATTACTTGAAGCAAATGTAAATGAAACATTATGGATAAATAAAAATAAAGAAAAAGCAATAAATGAATTTAATGTTGAACTTAAAAAATTAACCGGAAAAACAATATGCAAATGATGATATTATCAAATGCATTAACAAAACTAGAATTTACATATGATCCAATAAAGTTATCTTTATTTAAAGATGCAAATGATGCATATGATCTTGGATTGTTGGCTAAAGGAAAAGCACGACCAGATTTATCAAACATTTATGATTTGACAATACTTGACAAGATTCTTGATGAAAAAGGGTTACCCCCTGTTGAAGGTGGACTTGTAAACAAAAACAACACATCAGGTGATGCATTGGCAAATATAGTTACATAAGAAGTAATAGATTACAATTTTTATTGTCTTCTTTATCCAATAGGTTGTAATAATAAACAATACATAAAATTTTTATTGAATTTAAAGAATGTAATCTAAAAGTTATTAAATTATTTGATTTCTTTGAACGTATGAGTAAAGTACAGCATTATAAAAATCTTAATTCAAATCTTGACAAAATTTACAATATTATAAAAGATACAATCAACCAAGAACATAATTTAAAAATAGTATCAGAATATAAAGGATTTCTCAATAGTGTACCTTTAAGGAGCATCGTTGCTATCAACAACTCGCCAAAGGTTATTGTGGGTGCATTAAGAGAAATTCATGTTTCAATAACAGACGAACCTAATGATTATGCAATAGATGTAGCATTCAGGATCTTGGTTTGGAAGCTTGTTAATTCCAGGTGTTGCAGGATTGGTTATTGGTGGGCACATAGGTCTTGCTGCAGGCGCTACAGTAGGAGTAATAATGGCATAGAATTTAGAAAAAATATGGAAAAAAATAACTGAAGCCATTAAAAATGAAAGTGAGCATCATCTAACTCTGGATTCGATAGATTATTATCACCAATAAAAATAATATTTTTTCATTTTTCGACTTTAACAAATATAACTAATTTTAACTTTCAATAACATAATCCTTATTAATATATAGGACTTTAATATATTTTTAAATGAATAGTGGACATTTTTAATTTTGTAAAAAGGATTTTAAATGGCTATTACATGATTTATAATATATAATCATGATTAACAATGATCAGTTAAATGTACTTATAAAGAAGAGCTAGAGAAACGACTCCTAAAAAGAAATTTTACTCAATCAGCAGAATTAACATTGGTATTAAAAGATATTGACGTAAAAAAAGGATTCAGTCTAAACGAAACCGTAGTATTACCAAATCCAACAAAAAAAGGAGCTACATTATGTGTTTTAGGCGGAGGTGATATGGGAATGAGAGCTAAAAGAGCAGGTGTTGAAACAGTGATGGAGCCCGATGCGCTTGATAGATTAGGATCTAATAAAAGAGATGCAAGAAAAATAGTTCGTTCTCATGATTTTTTCCTCGCAGATGCAAGTCTAATGTCGTCAGTGGGACGTTCTTTGGGTCAATTTTTAGGACCAAAAGGCAAAATGCCTACACCTTTACCATATGGAGCACCAATAGAAAATATTGCTTCAAGGTTAAGATCATCAATAAGAATTCGATCAAAAAATCAATTAAATATGTCAACTAAAATAGGTGATGAAACTTTAACCGATGATCAATTAGTAGCAAATGCCAATGCCGTAATATCAGCAATAGAAAAAAAACTACCACAAGGAGATAAAAATCTTAGAAATACAGTAATAAAATTCACAATGGGAAAAGCGATCAAAATGAATAGCTTAAACAAACAATCAAAAAAGTGAAAGCACATGAGTCAAACAACTGCTACTGTAAAAAAAGTTAATAGAACTAGTTATCCTGAAAAAAAAATAAAATTATATGAAGATCTTCAAACATTAGCCAAATCATATAATGTAATTGCATTATCTAAAATGACAAAAGTTAGATCTGCACAACTAATGTCAATAAGGAAAAAATTTAGGAATGAAATTAAAATAATTACAATAAAAAACAAAGTAGCTCAAAGATCCTTTGAAAAAATTTTTAACGATGTAAAAGGATTAGAATTTCTTAACAAAGAGTTAGAAGGTCAATGTGCTTTAATGTTTACCAATATCAATCCTTTTAAATTAAATCTTACATTTGATAAAAATAAAATATTTTTGGCTGCCAAAGGTGGAGATATTGCACCCAATGAACTTGTCATTCCTGCTGGAAATACTGGAATTAATCCTGGTCCCGTATTATCCGAATTCAAGGAATCAAAAGTACCAACAAAAATAGATCAAGGTACAATATGGGTATCAAAAGATACTGTTGTTGCAAAAACAGGTGATTTAATATCACAAAAATTAGCAGCACTTTTGAGTAAATTAGATATCAAACCAATAGAAGCAGGAATTGCTGTTAATTATGCAATTTCAGAAGGATTAGAATTTAAAGAAAAAGATTTAAAGATTATTCTTGAAGACTATATTCAAGAAATAGTTAAATCATATCAAGAGGCATTAGCATTATCAGTAGAAGCAGTTTACTTTAACAAAGAATCTCTACCATTAATTTTACTAAAAGCAAAACAACATGCTATTTCATTATCAACAGAGTCAGGATATCTATCACCCGATACTACCGAATTAGTAATAGCAAAAGCCAGTTCAATAGCAGATAATCTTATCACGCCAACTCGATTCAAAAGGATATAAAGCAGATAACAATAAATATATTTTTATATATTTTTTATATATATAATATTATATATTATACATTAATATATCTTATTTTTTATCTTAATGTAATTAGAAACATTTAGAAAATGATTTAATATTTATTTTAATAAATATTAACCTAATAAAGAAAATTGAAAAAAAATTTAACCGAATAATGAAGACAGACCCTTCGAAGGCTTCTTCTTCTTTTTTCTCTTCTTTTTTCTCTTCTTCTTTTTCAGTAGCAGCTCCAGCACTTGATGGTGATGATGCAGAAGCAGCTAGTGGTGCAGCAGCCGCATATTGGTGCAGCTTTTAGATGCATCTTCGATATTTACTTCGCTTATAGCAGCAACTAATGATTTAACTCTAACATCATCAGGAGTAACTCCAGTAGCTTTAACAACATTCTTTACATTATCTTCATTAATATCTTGCTTTAATTTATGCAATAGTAAAGCAGCATATACATATTCCATGATAAATGAAAATTTGCTTTGACCTTAATATAAAACTTTATAAAATTCTAGAACTTCGTGCTACTGCATATACATGTTCTTTTAATTCAGGAGATATAAGAGAATTCATTTTTTTAATAATAACATCCCTTGCTTCTATTTTTTCATCTTGGGATGATGAATTAAAAAAATTACTGAAAATATCGGAAAAATCCTTCTTTTATCCACCCATCTAAAACAAAATAACGATTTTCATTGATTGGAATAATTTTATCATATTTTGCATCAATTAAATCATTAAATGCATTAGTATCAACTCTATCCAATATTAAAAATACACAATTGTTTGGATCAGGATCATTAAGTGCTTCTACGGGTTTACCTTGAGCTCTCCCTGCTCTGATTCGTTCAATTAATCCAATGGGTCTAAAAAAAGTTCCTTTAACATCATATGTTTTATTATTGTTTTCAGACATTATTCTTCCTATAATTATAAAATTTGAAATTTCGTCACGTTTTACTACAAAAACAAAAGCTCCTGGCACGAATTTTTGATATTCCAAACATAATAAAAAACAAAGGACATAATAATATATTATTTACTGAAATTGAAAATAAATGTTAATAGTTTTTTTATAAAATTATGTTTTTTTATAAAATATTTTAATTACATTTATTAATGCAAATAATATTTATAAAAATGAATCAAACTTGCAAAGATTTGATGAACTTAGATATGAAAATATTATCAGAATTAACAAAAGATGCAAGTATTTCAATTCCTCAATTAAGTAAAAAATTAAACATAAATTCCTCTGTTTTATATAGTAGAATAAAAAGATTAACGAAAAGGGAGCTTATTAAAAAATTTACAGTCATTATTAATGAGTCTCAACTTGGAATAATATTAAAGCAACTGTTGGTATCAACAGAGATCCTAAATTGAAAAGAACCCATTCATTCTGAATTGTTAAAAATTCCAGAAGTTCGATCATTAATAGAAGTTACAGGTAGTTTTGATATCATATTAACAGTATATGCAAGAACATTAGAAGAATTGCATAATGTAGTCATAGAAAGAATAGGAAAAATTGAAGGTATTCAAACAACCGAAACCTTTGTTGAAATGCAAAGAACCGATAAAGAACCAAGTATATATTCTTCAAACCAACATAAACTCCATATTAGTTTATTTGATCTATCAATAAACAAGTATAATATCTTATTCTTTTGAAATTTAGAAATGTTAAAATAATAATAATAACCTTAAAAAATATAGAAATCAATTTGTTATCATCCATTCCAAATCTAGTTCAAAGAAGAATAATAGAAATATTTCAAACTTTAAAATTAGCAAAAAAAACAAATAAAGATGACTATTTTACTCATCTTAGATTAGTTTTATTAGCAATAGGGGCTATTGGCGGAATAGGTTTTGTTTTTAAATTAATAGGAGACATTTTTTAAATCGATAATCAAACGAAACTTTAAAAATATCAAATCTATTAAATATAAGGTTGTTGTTTAATTTTCATTATTAGATAAAAGATAACTATGTATTGTTAAATGGTTAGAAATGAAAATTATCCTGTTGTAATAGATAAAGAAAATAAAATTAAAATAAAACCTGAATTAATGATTAAAGAAAAATTATATCCATTTATTCATGAAAAATCTATATTTTTGTTTTTTAAAGATGAAAATGAACTAATTCATTGTTATGAAATTTCAGATAAAGATGTTAAAGAAAAAATGTTAAAAAATCCTGATAATATAATAGAAATTCTAGAGGATATAAATAAATTAAATTATGAAAATTAAATAATATTTCAATTTTAATATTAAAATTGAAATATTATTATATGCTATTGATGCATAATAGTGTATAATGTCGAATAGTAAATACGAAACATTAAGATAGAAAAGGCAATGAAATTTTTATTGGTAAAAAACCTCTTATGACTTATGTGACTGCTACACTGGTACAATTAGCAAATGAACCAACAGTTATAGTAAAGCAAGAGGTAAAAGTATTACACGCGCTGTTGATGTAGCACAAATCATTGTAAAAAGAATGGACTCTCTTGGATACAGAATTTAAATGTTAAGACTAGGATCAGACATTTTAAATAGTACCAGATAGTGATAAGCCTAGAAATGTGTCGACAATTGATGTGTCCATTTCCAGAGCAAAATAACGAAAAAATATTTATTAGATAATTAGTAATAAATTATATATTTTCATATTAATGGTTACTTTCTATTTAATAATTGTTGAAATGTAATGAATAAAAAAATAAATTATTTTAACACATAAAAAAAGAATTTGTTGTTCTTATTCCCTGTCTTAATTTTAATTGTTAATCTTAGCTATGGTGGGTAACAACAATAACCTTTTTTATCATACTCAAGTGGTTTTTGGTCAATTTTTCTTTAACGAAAATAAACCAACTAATGCTTACATATGAAAATCATAATTTTAAATTTAAAATTAATTATCCTAATACTTGGGAAAGATCTTCTACAATTAATAATGAGTTTATATTTATTGCACCTAAAGAAACAGATTCTCCTGCTAGCCCTGCAGGACTAGTAGTCAAAATAGTTCCATTGAATCTAAAAATATTTCTATTGGGTCAATATCTAATACATTAATATCCCAATTAAAAAAAGAACATAAAGACTTTAAATAGAAATCCTCAGGCCAATTCATATTGATGGTAAAAATGGTAAGCAAATAGTATTTACTGCTACCGATAATAATCTTCAAAATCGAAAAGCTTTACAAATAATGACCATGGATAAAAATAATATCTTTATATTTACCTACAAGGCTTCGATAAATACATATTCAAAATATGAAAATATAGTCAAAGAAATGATATCTTCTTTTAAATTCTTGCCTAAATATTTAAATTGCTTGATAGGTACAATTTATTCATCCTACCAAGCATGTTCCCCTTCGGTTTGGTCGATGTATCTTTATATAAATAATCATCATATTTAAATGATCTGTTCAACTTAAGGTTTAATTCCTTATTATGATATTCTACAAATAGCTAACATCTACCAACAGATCGTATGAATTGGTTCAGCTACAACCAATCCCTAGTTAAACGTGGCGAAATACTGATAGGATTTGATGATATTGATAACTGGGAAATTAAATTAAAAGAGATGAATAAAGACAAAGTTGGATTAGGAGCCATTTCATTATCCTAACACTTTCCTCCTTCTGCTTGGATATGCTAAAGTTTGCATATATGACAGCCTGCTGCAAATGAACCAAAATGTTTAAAATATGCCATTACAACGCAGGTTATGGCTAAATATCTACTTGACCCAAGTTTTACGGTCATTTTAATCTCAATTGGCGGTATTTTTGCATATGCACAACCTGTCACACGAGCCTCGGTTGATATCTCGTCTATTCAAACGCGATACCTTCAGGAGGGAGAGCCCAACATGGATGAATCAGTTCCGGTCCAACCGCGGTTGTCAGACCAACCCCTTTTCGATAATACAGTATACGGACCAGGCCAGACGATTCAATAAGTGATGCGACCGAGAACGCTGCAGTTACGCAGCATAGCATCACGATCAATGGGCAACCATCTCATATACCGCGCGCGCTGGTCATCTCGTGACATATGATCAATATAGCGCGCGACCTTCCGCCAAGATCTTTTATGTATCATTCACCGCGAACGACGTCGCAGCGTCGAGCCGTCCTGTGACTTTCTTTTATAACGGGGGCCCGGGATCATCTTCAGTGTTTCTATTGCTGGGGTCATTTGGGCCACGACGCATCAAGACGAACATGCCTGATTTTACCCCTCCGCGCCTTACGCGCTGGAAGACAATGCCGACAGTCTGCTCGACCGCACGGACCTTGTTTTCATTAACCCTGTGGGGACCGGGTATTCAGCGGCAATCGCTCCTGGGAAAAACAGGGATTTCTGGGGCGTAGATGAGGACGCACAATCAATTAAGCAATTTATAAAGCGTTATCTGACCGTGTACGGTCGCTGGAACTCACCAAAATTCCTATTCGGAGAATCATATGGGACACCGCGAACCTGTGTGTTGACTTGGTTGCTTCATGAAGATGGTGTGGATCTGAACGGAATAGTTCTGCAGTCTTCAGTTCTCGACTACTCTCAACCAAACGATTCTGTTGGTATACTTCCAACTTTTGCCGCTGACGCTTTGTTCCACGATAAGGTGACAGTGTCGCCACCTCCCAACCGATCTGGCCAGTTTTATGAAGCAGGTCGAGGAATTCGCGCGTGGACAGTTTGCTGACGCAAAGACGACCTATCCAAAGGTCGATCCAGCCACAGTTCAATTTCTGAGCCAGATTATCGGGATCCCACCCGAGGTACTTGAGGATTGGAAACTCGATCCTGACATTGAGGTACGACACGATTTATCTGAACAGCCTTTTGCAGGACGAGGACAGCAGTGGGTGCGTACGATGGCCGTGTCACTGCAAATGAAACAGGAATCGCCGGATCGGTGGATCCGAATTCTGGGGGAAATGATCCCACCATAACTGCTGTAGGTGGCGTTTATACCGCCATGTGGAACGTATATCTGAATGAAGAGCTTAAGTATACGTCGACGTCTCCGTTCATGGACCTTAACGATCAAGCGTTCAAATACTGGAATTTCAAACATGTCGATCCAACCGGAGCGGAAAAGGGCGGGCCAGCAACTCTATACACGGCCGGCGATCTCGCCGCCTCTATGGAGATAAACCCATACCTCAAAGTCTTTTGTGCAAATGGATATTATGACGCTGTCACACCGTTCTTCCAAACTAAGTTGGATTTAGAAAATATGCCGATAGGCAACCCAACGAGCCGCGACAACCTTGAATTTCACAATTATGAGTCTGGACATATGATTTATCTGGACAATGAGTCAAGGTCAAAAATGAAGGAGGACCTTGGCGCATTCTACGACGGGATAATGGCTCATCTTGCCGCCTTTACCGCCAAGATAGCGAACCGCACCGAAGGCCAAATCAGCCGGTCCCGATACCGTCGGCGCTTCAGTCGAACGCCGTATTAGGACGTAAGGCAGACTCCAGGAAGGGAACCAAGCAATCAAAATTACAACAGAGCCAAGATACAATCAGAGAGAGGAGAACCATCGGTAGCACAAAGAGCAAAAGCCTAATCCTCTGCGATGGATTTTCGAATACAATTCCTAATTGGCATCTCGAGGTTTGATAACAATGAGGATAATGTGATCATTCTAAGAGATGGGGGTCCACCTGGAGCATCTTGTTCTCATATTTCTATATTATTCCTCATCAGGATTAGGATGGATAAGACTTCGCCCTGATTCACTTGAAAATATCCTAGATGCTAAAGACGTGTTTGCGGATGTTCTTCCTATACTTTGAAGGCGCAGATAATATCGTAGGAATGGATTGAGAGGCAAATAAATGGAAAGGTGCTTGTGACGATCTTGCTAAAATGGCCAAGCCTAAACTCACAATAATTGGAACTGATGATAATGCATAGGTGTCGTATGCAAATTCATTAATAATTGCAGAAAAAGTTCCCATGATGGTTGATACAGATTAAAGATACGGGTCATGAGTAATGTCACAATATCCAAATGAAATTAGCAATGTATCACAAAAGTTCCTTTCTATTAAGATGCCATTACAAAGTAACGGCTCTGTTAACAGTCGTGTAAACATGAATATAGATCTCTTGTAAAATATTTGTGATTGCTTTGCCATGATTTTTATTATAAATATTCTTCCACTTGTAACAGCTTTTCCGATTTCTTGTTCGTCTTTAAATGTAGAATTGTTAATTGCCTGCCTTTGTAGCCATACCCACCTTACTTCAATTAAGTTGAGTTTGTGTATTTACCGGACAAAAATACAAATTTTATTCGTGGACAACCTTTGGATATTTCATTCCCATATTTTCTTCAGTATCAATAGCGAAGAAAGGATATATACAAAAAGAATTCAAGTATGCACTAGATGTTTATGATGAGTTTCCAGAATCACAAACATTTGTAATACCAATCAGATTAAATGAATGTGAAATACCTTTTGAAAAACTAAAGGAAATTGAATATGTTGATATGTTCCCTGATTGGAATGAAGGATTAAAAAGGATTCTACAAGCAATACCCATACAAACAAAAAATAACAATTAAACCACCAGGTTCTAAGATACTAAGAGCGTATGAATTGTATAGTAGAGGCAATGTTTTTGAGAAATTAGGAAGATATGAACAGGCAATAGAGTCTTACGATGAGGCTATAGCGGTAGATCCTATGTATAAATATGCATGGACTGGGAAAGGTGATGTTTTTGAGAAATTAGGAAGATATGAACAGGCAATAGAGTCTTACGATGAGGCTATAGCGGTAGATCCTAAGAATGCTTACGCATGGTATAGTAGAGGCAATGTTTTTGAGAAATTAGGAAGATATGAACAGGCAATAGAGTGTTATGACAAGGCTTTACAGTCTGATTCCAAACAATGTTAAAGGATGGTTTGCTAAGGGAGGTGTACAGTATCAACTAGGAATATGAGAGCAGGCAATAGAGTGTTATGACAAATGTATAGAAATAGATTTGAATTTTGCGTTAGCATTGCAAGGCAAAGGTTACTGTCTTTCAAAGTTAGGTAGATATGAGGATGCACTAAAATTTTTTAAAGAATTCACAGAGATCAATCCAGATGATGCCTTCGTAAGAGAAACTATGGGTTATATATTTTTTGTTAATTTAAACAAATATGAAGAGCTTATAATACAATTTAATAAAAGCTTATTGAGATCGCTCCTTCCCATGCTAACTCATGGTATAATCGAGCGTGTTCTAAGGTAAGGAAAGGTGATATAGCAAGTGGATTAGACGACTTGAAGGAAGCAATTAAACTAGATATGGAACGATATCTTGAATTGGCTAAAAGAGATCAAGATTTTGAATCTATAAGAAATGATGAGCAGTTTAAAAAATTAACTTCCTCATAAAAATTTATCGTTAGTGATATAACTAATACCTTATCTTTCATTATATATGAAAATCACAATAATATGTCGTTTATAAAATCGTGATTCTCAAAAATAACATAGAGCATTTTAATAAATAATTTTATCTTTTACCGTCACTACATTTATCATATTTCCTGATAGAATTTAAAACCTAGTTCTATCAATGCATTATTTTTATCATAATCAACAAGCCTTTGAAAGAAATGAAAGTTTTATGTTTAGAATCTAATTTGAAAATTCGATTCTTACACAATATGAATTTACGAATATGGATTACTATTTATTTAACAAGAAAATTTCAACATTACTAAACATTGAAGTTTCTATTAGTCAATAGATTAGATTGTCTCTATAATCAGAAACTGACACTATCACCGTGGATTTTGTATCTGTTAATAATGATGCTGTTTCATTTTTATAGTTTACTCTACTTCCTGAACTATGTCTGATATTTTGTTATACTTTCTCAATTTGTTTCTAAATACATTGCTAATATCCTGTTTTTTCAATCTGCAAATGGTATGCTCTATCACTATTCTTTTTTTAAATGATTTTTGTTATGTTCTTTTTCTTCTTGTAGATACTTCCGGATTTCTCTTCTTTCTATTTGGTATGGATGATATTTGTTCTGGAAAATCCTTTTCTACACCAAGATATCCAAGGTCAAATACATTAAAACCTCTTTGGGAGTGACAGGATGATTCTTCTTGTAAATATCATAGTCATGTCTTCTTCCTTTCTTATGATCCTAATTTATGAATGATAATACCATGGTTGTTAACCATCAATCTGTGTCTTTACTAGTATGTTTTTTCTTTTTGCCTGAATAGAATATTTTCTGTCTTCTATTATCTATTGGTCGTGGTATTTGTTGTTCTGTGGAATCTATGAAAGCCAGAAAACCTGGAAAATATTGTTCAACTTCCTCTGGGTTTGTAATCTCTTTGTTATTCTGTATATCTTTTGAGGAATTGGTATGCATTGCCTTATCAAATCTTTCAATCTTTTGGATATCTCTACAGATGTTGCTCTGATCTAAATCAAATAGAAAGCCAGCTAATGTGTAGTGATGTAAAGACGATAATAAACTAAAAGCATTAGAAATCTATCTTTTACATCTAGTTTGAAAGGTCTTCCGGCACCTGTTTCTCTTTCTCTACATTTTTCTTTTGATAAACGTTGTATTTCATGTTTAGATATCTTTTTGCTATCTCTTTATCGTAAATATCATCAAATTCTTGCACTGTTAGACCGGTGAATGATTTGAAAAGCAATGTCTTTTTGGATAACCTCTCGTATGAAAGCAACGAAAGAACAGGTTAATGAAAAACTAATTGTCATAAAGATGTTTGAAGTAATTATGCAAGAGATCTTCTAATAAACTATTTTCTGAGCTTAGGGTTTTGAATCCAATTCCAAATAGAAACATTTTTTCGTTTATTTAAGCAATCTGACTATTCGTATCTGCTGCTTGCTTAAGATATACCCGAAAGTAAAAATATAAACCATTTTCAATTGCTCGGAGTCTTGGGTATTTTGGCAAAAATCACAAATGTTTTAGGTCATTTTAAAGAGATACACTTTCAGTTAGTGAACAGAGCCAAACCGTTTGATATAGCGCGGGAGTGGGATTCGAATACATACCTTATACTCACGGATTCATCTATAAAAAATTATTGTATTAATATTGCTTTGTCGCAAACCCCTTAGTTCCAAATACATTTAAGAACATCTACCAACAAAACATATGGAATGATCCGTCTACAACCAATCTCTAGTCAGGAGAGGCGAAATACTCCTAGGCTTTGATGTTATTGATAACTAGGAAACAGAGTTAAAAGAGATGAACAAAGACAAGGTTGGGTAGAACCATTTCATTATCCTGATACCTTTCTTCTTTTGCTCTATGCCAAAATATACTTTCATCTGCTATAGACAAACAGAGGGTGTTGCACAAGGACATGCCGTGGAAATTTAGTTACCTTATACTCTTACTAACCAATTGATGTTACTACTAGATCGGTAGTAGGAATGCATTCCATTGCTGTTGCTGCTTATATTTTGCTGTTCTATCAATATCCTTACAATGAAAAAGTTACATTGTTTTAGCAACCTTTTAACCGTTTGATGGTATATATATAGTATATTAGGGAAAATTCTTTTAGAATATGTGTCTCTTGTATCGTTTTATAGAGCCAAATATTTCAAGTTTTATGATGTATGGCTATACATAGAGTTGATGAGATACAACATTTTACATCTATCTATGAGACACCATAATCGTCTTTTAATGTTTACAAGAATACCTTCAAAAGTTGCAACCGCTACCTTGAAAAAATCAAGGCAACTAATAGTTAGTTCTGGGCGTTCTGTGCTCTGCCCTGATGTAGTGTTGCAGCTGCCAAATACAGTGACGCATAGAGGCTTTTGAGTTGTTACTTGGCCCTGTGATTGTAGATTGTTATTGCTGTTCTGGTTTTGGTTGTAGTATAGAGTTGTATTCTGGTCGCCGTTTTCGCCTCCGCCACAGTTAGTATAGTATCATCATATCTTTGTTGGTAATATTTAGAATGGCCTAAATATGCCCTTGATTGCCGGTATGCTGAATGTATTAGAACCATTCAAGCAGTCCTTGTTGCCATCCCTTACACCGCTGTCATAACGCTCTTGGTTTGAATATTTGTTTGAAAAAGCAAATATGCTATTGTAAACCCGCTGCATAAAAGGACCGTTGCAATCATCAATGTGGTTGTTAATACAAATATTATTCCAAATTTAAGTTTAGAATTAGTTAGTATCTGGGGTTGAAGATACATCATGTGATATTTTGAATTTTTCATTCTAGTTCAAGTCCTCTCTCGGTGTTTCTATAGCAGGTATTTCTAATACACATACAAATGGTTTCTGTTCATATGATATTTCGTAATCATGCTTTTCTATTGCATTATTAAGAGAACTACATTCAAGTTCAACAAATATGACATCTAACGGAACTAAAAAATACTTTACTTGTTCAAAATTTGACCATGTTCCAAGGTTATATATTTCGTTTTTATTGTATTGATTATTCATATACACCATTACATTCCATCTCAGACTCTTATTCCAGGTAGATGAGATTAAGTAGAATTCAAGTAGCAGTTTACGTTGCAGTTTCGTTGCAAATGTTTATTTCAAAGTTGGTTTACTCATAGATAACTTTGTCTGATCCTATGATAAAACTTATTGCGAATGTTGTACCAATTCTTAATGGTAGAGATTCAGGCGGAAACGCTATTTGCCTAGGTCCACAGAGGACTAAAATCCATAGATACTTGCTAGTTGTCTTTCTTGCCAAATCCACACCAATGTTTAGTTTAGGAGGAAAAGAAATCGATAATTCGATTTATTTTACTATGTACAAGTTATGGCAGATTGCAGAGTCATTTAAGCAAATTAAGCCATATCATCTACCTATTCATTATGATAGGACAAAAGTTGCAATTAGAATATACACTATGATCTCTAATGATGGCCTAGTAGATATCAGAAAAATAAATGGTGAAACCTATATAACAATTACAGAAAAGGGTGAGGATATATCCACAAAACTATTGCAGGATCTTATCGCGTATGAAGAACTAACTAACTGCGCGAATAAAACAGATTCGGATGAGGAATTTAAAGTGAAAAAAGGCGGATATGATCCTTTACAAAAAGTGGAAAGAAGGTTGGCTGAAAGGATCTCGGAGATAAATTTACCATTTGAAGATGAGCTTAAAACAATAGAAGAAGACTATAACTTTTAACACTCTATTTTTTGATATTATATTGACATAGCAACAAAAGAGATGCTAGATATAAGTGCATAAAGTAGTCATTCTTGTGTCTCATAATTGTTGTGAGATGATGACAGATAGTTAACATGTAAGGATTATTTCCTGTGCTAAGGATTGGTCGGTTATGCAGTGGGTTTTGCATCTTAAGCAAGATAATTAAATGATAATGATAATTTAGACTTTATGCTCTACATAGACCACTACTTCTACAGGCGATTGCTTCGCAGTCAAGTAGTAGTTTTCATGGCAACTTAGTCTACAATATAATCCAAAATACTTAATTTGTTATCCTTCCAATCAATAAGTGGTTCCTGCACATACATATAAATATCATATCGATTTCGAAATCACTATTTCCCACCAATATTTTCGCCCTAATTTTTCATGTAATCTGATTTAATGGTTATGTCATTGGACATACATTGCGTATTAGATTTCCACTTTCCTTCAAAACTAACCAGTTGGTACATCAGTTGATACTAATATACTATATATCACCTACGGTTTTAGTAATGTTTTGTTCAGGTATAGTATAGCAATGTGACATAGTTAGATTGTGCTAATTCTTTTAGATATAGTACATCCTTATAATTAGGATTTATAGCTAAGGCTTTATCAATTACGGTATAGCTTGTGTATGATTACCCAGGATATCAAGAGTATCGCCTTTATCGTATAATGCATCAGCAAACGCAGGATCTATAGCTAAGGCTTTATCAAAAATATGGTATAGATCCAGTATAATTCCTAAGTTATCAAGAGCCCAGCCTTTACCATTTAATGCATTTTATTATTTGGTAACAAGTGCGAAGATGTCCATTGGATAGAGGTTTTAGCATAATTGTATAGATACCAAATAGCATAAATATCCGAACTACACTTTTGCAATCTGTTTATTTTTGATAAATGCTTATAGTGAAGTTAATTCCATTATTTGTCATATTCATTTGACTCTTGCCAATAGAGAATCGTTTGAAAAAATATATACAGATTCGAACAGGATGTGAAAACAAAGGAAAGGATGCTACTTATTCTTAAGGTAGTTTATCAAGGGAAGGTATCTGCTCAGGTAGCCAAAGATTTACAC
>CAWISD010000087.1:0-30877 GCA_963838615.1 uncultured Nitrososphaeraceae archaeon | reverse complement strand
TAAATAATTTCAAATCAAATATTAAAAGTACTTTAATTTTTCCGTATAACTGATTATTATTGGTTGTTCGATTTTCGATTAAATAGGTTAGGCTATGCAACAAAGTATTGAATTTTAGAAAAATCATATTTTTTTGTTCTAATATATATTATAAAAAACTGACAGGCTTTTTGAAAGTAATAATTTTATATAATTTAAAAGTATACTGTCGATGTTTAACATTAATGGCTAATTCTAATAATTTTGCGATAGAAAAAGGAAAAAGTGTAATTGCAATTAACTGGATAAATGAATATATTAATAAAAATAATAAATCTTTTAAAATATCGATTTCAAAATATTCATTAAATACTTTGAACTTTGGAAATTTTGATCTTATTGAATGGGAAGGAGATTGGTCTATTGCAAGAAATATATTTAAAAAGGTCAGTTCAAAATTAAATATCAAGGTCATTGAATCAGGATATCATCAAAAAGGCAATATTGTAGAAGCCTTTTTTGGAATGAGCAAAGAATATGGAAAAGTATATAGTGGCGGTAAATTTATAGGTAATATAATATTTGCTAAAAAATCGGGAAAATGGATTGCTGAAAAAGAAAAACGAGGATAAAATAATACTCGATATGCAACTTTTTCAAAATACATTGTGTATCAATTCAGATATTTTGATTCCATCATTAGTAATTACAATATCTTTATTATTTGAATCAATTCGGTCATGCATAATCCATTTACCTGATGGAAGTATTATATAATTTTGTGTAACGACTAGTTTCTGATTGTTCATCAATAGGGAATATTCCACTTACAAGTATAGTATTTTTATCTAAAATTCGAGATTCGAACATTATTTCCCCTGTTTCTTCAGTTATTAGAATATGGTCTTCATTATCTCTCTTTTTTATTAATGTATTATCACAATATTTACATTTATTTTCATTTATTTCAATTATTTTTTTATTAGCATTATTGTTAATATTTGCTGAAATTAGTGGTGGGTTATTTTCATTTTTTTCATTTAATGAAATAATAGTTTATCATAAAACTTTATTTTTTTAGGACTATTTGAAATAAAATTATTTCCCATCAGAAGAGTATATGTCATATTTTATTTTGTTTCATGTATCTATTTTACTCTTCTTTTTTTAGTTTATTTTAATACATAAACTATAACTTTAAGAATGTTTTATAATTTTGAAAAATATGACTTTGAGATTATAATAAAATAGTGGGGATCGTAGGGCTGGGTATGCTGGGTACCAGCATTGCTGAACGATTATTAAGTCAAGGTATAAAAATCAATATATACAACAGAGACAAAACAAAATTAAAAATTTTTGAAAATATGGGAGCAAAATCATTTGATAGATGTATGTTCTTTGGCTAATGAAAGTGATTTTATTATAACATGTGTCACTAATTTTGAATCACTAAAAGATGTGTTTTTTAATAAAAAGGAGTAATATGATAGCAATAATAGTCAGTTAATTATTGCAGATTGTACAACCATTAGGCCAGATCAATCCTTATATTGTTCAAAATTATTAAAGGAAAAAAAAGGTATAACAATGTTAAGTGCGCCTGTAATGGGTGGTCCATCTGATGCGAAAAATGGCGAATTAATTGCAATGATATCAGGAGATAAAAAATCATTTAAAAATATGCACAATATTTTTGATAAGATATCAAAACATGTATTTTATTTGGGTGAAGAACAATGGCATCGCTAATTCTGTAAAATTAGCATTAAATCTTAACATTGCCATAATTTCTTTAGCATTGTCAGAAGGAATTATTTTAGCAATGCATTCGGGTATAGACCCAGAAATTTATCTAAAGATATTTAATCTTACAAAACTTAAGACAGGTATTAGCGAAAATAAGGGTCAAAAAATATTAAAAAACGATTTTACCCCATCATTTTTTTTAAAAAATATGCTCAAAGATTTGAATTTGGTTATGGAAACTTCTCAATCATTACAAATATCTTTGCCTGTTACAAAATTATCTCGCAAATTATTCCATGCTGCTAATAATTGTACTGATTTAAAAAATAAGGACTATTCAGGCTATATTTCAATTTTTAGATGAATTAAATGATTCAAAGTTTAAGGAAAAACCAATGATCAGCGAGCCTACATTTATTGTATATTACAAATAAACTAAAAACACAACTTATTTAAATTATAAATGTTTTTTTATAATTATTTTTATAAAAGTGTTTTCAAATAATATTTTTCACCAATTTCCATACCAACAAATTAAGATATCCAATCACTATCAGATTTTTTGTTTTGCACATAAAATCAATTATAGTAACAATCTTAGTAAAATAAACAACAATAGCACATAAATGGATAAGATATCATAATCCCGATATACAGTACAGGTATCGATGCGAAAAATATAATCGGTAAACTTTTATCATTGGAGATTTTGTTTTGTTATTTTAAGTAATCAAAGTTTTTTCTAATTATTTTCTATATATCCATATTTTAGATATGTATATAATTTTATAATAAAATTTTAAAATAATATTAATTATAAGAGTTTTTATATACAATTGTTTAGGTATAATCATATCTAACGTATTGTATAAAAGTAAAATATTGAATGTATCAATGTGTTTCCTATCAATTATGTTATAAAAAATACAAAAATATCTTTTAATGTTCTTGGTACGTGTTCAATATTATTAGTTATGAGTATTCTTATATTAAACATCAATACTGAAAAATCTTTTGCAGTAGAAAAAGCTACACTATTGCCATTAAATTCTACAAATCCGAAACTAAATTCAGATATGGCTCATTTTTACAACTGTATAAGCAAATCTGCTAAAACGGGCGATTCTTCGCACCTACCAAAATTCTTCAAGAATGAACCTACAAAGACAGAGATAGCTTTGTGTTTCAAAGAGATGAAAGCAAGCAAATCAAATTCAAAATAAATATATTTAATATCTTTTTTATCATCATTCCCATTTTGTTAGTTTTTGATTTTAAAGAATTAGGAAACTATATATCTTTTAATCGACATAATATATAATACCTTTATGCGAAATGTTGATACAGAAGATCCTTTTATAAAAATTTCATCATTAATCGGAGGAGAAGAGTACCATCAGGTTGCAAAGGCATTGCTGAAATCAGAAGATTCTACTGATGAGGAGATAGCCATTGCAACAGGTCTTCGAATAAATATTATCCGCAAGGTTTTATACGATTTATTTGGCAAAGCATTGATCACCGGAATAAGAGTAAAGGATGAAAAGAAAGGCTGGTTTGTATATAGATGGCGAGCTAAACGTGACAATGTAGATAATTTTATTGACAATCAAAAAAAGAAAATATTAGAAAGATTGCAAAGTAGATTAGAATATGAAGAATCTTCAGAATTTTATCACTGTGGAAATCAAAAATGTGATAGAATTAAATTTGATTATGCAATTGAGTTATTTTTTAAATGCCCAGTGTGTAATGAACCGTTGAACATGGTAGATAATAGCAAATTAAAAGATGCTTTAAGATTTAAAATTGAACAACTTGGGACAGATGCAACAAAATAAATTAACTTTTTTATATATTTCTTTGTAGCGTAGTTTTTGTAGTATTATTGTAATAAATTACTACTTCGCCATTACTTTTTTTATATATTTTTGATAATTCAAGTTTTGTGCATTCTTTTATTTTATCAAAACCTTTTCCCTCCATTAATGTTATAGCTTTACGCCCCCCTATTATTAATGGAGAAATAGTAATTATTAATTCATCAAAAAGATTATTTTTTATGATTGACCAATTTATCTCTCCGCCGCCTTCAACTAGGATTTTTTTAATTTCAAATTTCGATTCTAATTGTTTAAATGTATTAATCAAATTTACTTTTTTTCCATGCCCTCCAGAAATAATTATTTTTAAATTTTTTTTCCTCAGTTCATCTAATTTATTTTTAGGAGCACTTTTTGTTACTGCGATTATTGTTTCTATATCTTTTGCAGTTTTTACAATTTTTGATTCTATTGGAATCCTTGCTTTACTATCAATAATTATACGTACAGGATTTTTGTTTGTACTAGTTACATTCTGTAAAACGTATATTTAAAAGTGGATCATCCTTAAATACAGTAGATATTCCTACCAATATCCCATCCACATTACAGCGTAATTTGTGAACGCGTTTAAGATCCGAATAGGAAGAAATTTTTGAATCCCCTTTTCTTGTACTTATTTTTCCATCCACACTTATTGCGGCATTTATTATAACAATCAATATTATTCTGTATCACTAATTTATGCAGTATTTTTCATGAACGAATTTTCCATCAATCATTATTGCTTTTATTGCTCTTTCTGAACACCTATGAATTATTGACATATACGGATCATGTATTGGGTACATATCCATATCATATTCATCTATGAAAAGAAGATCTGCCTGATATCCATTCTCTATGCATCCTATATTTCGATTGAATATTTTTCCGCCATTAACAGTGGCCATTTTAAGTACCATTTTTGCATCAAGGAACGAATTATTTTTTTCATATGCTCTTTGACTCTTTAATAGAAAATCCATCTCTTTGAAAATATCCGGGGAATTTATCATGATATTATCAGTTCCTATACCTATATCGAATCCTCGTTCCAACATTTCTCTAAGTGGAACAAAGCCCACACCCAATACACCATTTGCTCTTGGACATACTACAATACCTTTTTGTGCAGAATCGAGTAAATCTAGATCGCGTTTTGTGGGATTTGTCACATGAATATATAAATCAGGATCCAATGTAAATATTGTTCTCTCTATTTCCGTTTTTCCAGTATTATTTAAAGATTCTTTTACCGATAAGATAGACTCTGCAGCATGTATTGCAACGAGCGATTTTTCTTTTTTATCAAATAGATTTTGTTTATTTGTTTCTTTAATTATATTTTTATAAATTGTTAACATATCGTCATCATGTTCATTTGCGCCACTAATTCCAAATCCATCACATACATTCAATATATCACTACCAATTTTATAAAATCTTTTTTCATCCAATTCATTTTTTTTTGTATCAACATCTGAAGATACACTATTTTCTGGTGGAACTTTTTTGTTATGCATTTTATCCCCGTAAAAACCATTCAAATCCATCCTTCCTAAAATAATACTTTTTATTGGAATGTCTTTTAATGCAGTTTGCAATAAAATTACACCAGGTAAGCCACTTTCTCTAAAATCAACAAATGTTGTAATTCCTTTGTTTAACATAGTTATGGCAGCATTTTTCATTAATTGTTTTAATTGATCTGTTTCTGTTTTTTCAAGTATTGTTTTTTTTATACTGTGATTTGGATGAACCCGTGTATCTAAATCTGCATTTGATGAGATATCTTTTCCGATAGCATCACCTATATGAGTATGGGAATTTACTAGCCCAGGAATTATCAAGTATCCTTGGGCATCAATAATATGGGTGTCCTTTTTTCCTATGGCCTTTAAATAATATTTACTATTTTTTATATCCAACGTTTTTCCGGCTTTCTCTATTTTACCATGATTGTTTACAATAATTATTCCATTTTTTATTAATTGTAATTCGCTACCACATAAAATATCGATATTTTTTATAATAGTGGTCAAATCAATTCATAAACATTAATTATTGTACCACTTTGTCTAAACTTTCGAATTAAATCAAGTGATGTTGTTGCCATCTCAGCGGCTTTCCTACCTGTTTTTCCATTTCCAATTCCACAATTTAAATTGATTTTTGTTGATATGGTTAACAATTCAATGATTTCTTTAACTTTTTCCAATGTCATATTTTTTTTTGCAACTATCATAAAATTATCTCCTCCAAGATAAAATGCCAAACTTTCTTCTTTTAAAAAGATGTCTGAAATCTTTGAGTATAGTTTTATAATTAAATTCGTTATTTCATAAGCAGATAAATTTTTAGTTATCGCTGTCGAATTATTAATGTCAACGTGAAGTATTTTAACATCTTTAATTTCTTTTCCCATTTTTAAATTAATTTCTTTAGATTCTTGAGATTCATTTATTAAATTTTCTTTTTCCGCATAAATACCAGACCTGATACAATATTCCTTTTTATTTTTTATATAATAAGATTTTTTATTTGATTCTAATGGTGTTACACCTATGCCTATTGTCATGGTCATGCTTATTTTGTTGTATTTCTTTGAAATTTCATCATAGATTTCCCCATGTTCGTCCAAATCAATTTGATTTGTAACGGCAATGAATTCATCAAATCTATTTGAAAAAACTATCCCATTTTTATTTGAAAATAAATCTTGTAAATCAGAATATATATTTGACTGCAATATTTGCAATTGATGTTCTCTATCACTTCCAAGACTTAATGTCCATGGGCCATATCCTTCTAACTTTATTACTGTTGTTTGATAGGTCACGCTAATTTATTATTTCTATATCTTTATTTTTTAATCTATTTTTTTTTATTCTTCTTAATTTTTTAACCATTGATATAGCAGTATTAACTGAATGATGTGATACAGGTATTATTCTATCTTTGGCCTGTTCAAAAGTCATTTCAGGCCCGGTTATCCCTAGTGCTATTGGTTTGCCGTATTTTAAAGAAAGATCTCCTAAAAGTCTAGCTGTATTGTGTGCTATTACTTTATCATGACCTGTTTCGCCCTTAATTACTGCACCCAATGTTACTACAGCATCAATACTTTTTTTCTTTAACATCGCTTTGACTATTAAAGGCATATCAAATACTCCAGGAACAAAGCATACATATGTAACTTTTGCAGATAGATCTTGAGCATATTTTTTTGTTTCATTGAAACATCGACAATGTTATGTCATTGTTAAAATCGGCTACTGCTATTCCTATTCTTATTTTATTCATTTGTTGTTTATATCATTCGCATAGGCAATCAAATCTTTAGAGTCCAACATAACGATATTTCTATCTTGAGCATATTTACATGCATCTTTATATGATAATGCTTTGTAGTTGACTGGATCTAACATTTCACATATAGTAGATACATTTGTAATATTTGCAATTCTTGTAAGAAAAATAGACATTTCTGTATGCCCCATTCTTTCATTAAGTAGTCCTTTTGAAGCAATTAAAATAGGAACATGACCTGGAGTTATAAAATTATTTTGAAATTCTTCAAGTATTGTAGTATTGTCCTCAACTTCCATGTTCAAGTTGCTACAAATTTTAGCTAATGATGAAATTGTTAATGACCTATCATAATCTGTTATTCCAGTATATGTATTTACATGATTTAGTGTGATTGAAAAGGAGGGTTTATCTCCATAAGGTGAAGTATTTTTAGTTATTAAAGAAATAGATTTGTTAGATTTTCCAAAAATTTTCAAAATATCGTACATATAAGGTAATCCCAGTTTTATAGAAATTTCTTTAGATATTGCAGTACATACAAGTCCACCTGCATCCTTTCTCATCACTGAAATATGTTGAGGTAAAATATTTTCGGCAGAAACAACCATATCAATTTCGTCTTCCCTACTGTCATCATCATGAATCAGAACAAAACGTCCGTTTTGTAATGCTGTTACTGCTTCAGATATTTTCGACAATTATATTTTTTTCATATCTATTGTTAATATATTTTACTATTTTATTTGTTATTACCAATATTTTGGTAGATGTTTGAAATATACCTTGCCAAAATATCCACTTCCACATTTACAATATCCCCTATATTTTTTATACCCAATGTGGTATTTTCTAATGTATGAGGTATCAAAGCAATTTCCACCTTGTTTTCAATCATCTTTACTACAGTCAGACTTATTCCATCTATGGTAATTGATCCTTTTGGCGCAATAAGATGTAAAATGCTTTTGTCTTTAATTTCGATTAGGATAATACTTCCTGTTTTATTTTTCTCAATATGCTCAATTTTTCCAATACAATCAACATGTCCAAGAATAAAATGGCCTTCAAGCCTGTCTCCCACCCTCAAACTTCTTTCTATATTTACTCGATCTCCTTTTTTGATATAGGAAAAACAGCTTTTTCTAATAGTTTCATCAATAATTTGAAAAGTAGCTAGATTTTTATTCAATTTTGCAACAGTTAAACAAACACCATTTATTGCAACACTATCCCCAATTTTCAATTTTTTAAACTTTTTAAGATTTAAAGTTATTTCGGTATCTGCCCTATTTTTGTCATTGATATCGGTATTATATACATCAGGTAAAAGATCTGTTTTTTTTACTGCATCTATTTTTACTAAATCTTGTATAATTCCAGTAAACATAATTATATCAAATATATATAATATACATAATTTGAATATTTGAATATTTGAATTTATAAAATAAATAAATTTTTTTACTGATGGATGAGGGAATCCAAAATTCTTTTTGCCTGTTTATAGTGCACAGTATCTATCATTTTTCCTTCCAAATTTATTGCACCTGTCTTTATTGGTTTTCCATGAATTGACTCATCTAATGCAGATATTACCTTTTTTGCCCATTGTATATCCTGAGTGGTAGGGCTAAAAATTTTATGTACATGATCTATTTGAGAAGGATGTATTATGCATTTTCCTGTGTAGCCTAATTTTCTACCAAAGATCGAATCTTTTTCCAAGCCATCAACATCATCAATATTTTGCCAGATAGAGTCAATAGAATCGACTCCTGCAGCCCTTGCATCAACAGGTACTTTGGCTCTGCCATACATATAACCTGTTAAAATATCAATATCATTATTATCAATTTTCATATCATGTAAAAAGTCAAAAATTCCAAAAACAAGAGATGAAATTCGTTGGTCAGATTTTGCAATAGAATAAGCATTTACTACACCTAGTGATGATTCGATTGAAGGCATTAGTTTTATAAAATTATTGGGTATACTATTTTCTTTTTCAATTGTTTTTATCACATTTGATAGACTGATGACTTGAAATTCAGTTTCGACTTTTGGTATTACTATAGCATCGATTCCCTCTGTTATAATTTTTTTTAAATCATCTATTGCCAATTCTGAGTTAGGTGCATTAATTCTTACAGATACAAGAATTTTTTTACTAGATTGATCCATTTTATTAATTTCCTGTACTGTTTTTTTTACTAATTTTCTTGCAGTTTCTTTTTCCTCAATGGGAACAGAATCTTCCAAATCAAAACAAATTATATCCGAATTAATGGTCTTGGATTTCTCCAAAAAACGAGTATTATTTCCAGGTATGAAAATTAAACTTCTAGATCGGCCCACATTTTATATCGACAGGTTACAAAAAATTAAAGTTTTTGGGGAGATGTCATGATTTTGCCTATTTGCTCGGCACCTGCCATCATAACATGACCTTCAACCATATTTGAAAATGGTAATTTAGTGTGTATTAATGGTTTTAATTTTCCTTTACTGGTCCAATATATTACCTGCTCTAATTCTGCTTTTGTTCCTTGTGTTGAGCCAAGAAGATTTGTTCCTTTAAAGAAAAGATATCTTAAATCGATTGTAGAATCGTAACCAGTGGTAGCTCCCGTTGCGACCAATGTCCCACCCATTTTAAGTAAACCTACTTCCTGTGGAAATACATTTTTTCCAATATGCTCAAATACTATGTCGACTCCACCTTCTCTTTTTGTCATTTCTCTTACTTTTTTATACCAATCTGATTCTCTATGATTTACTACGCTATCTGCCCCCAATTCTGAGCATTTATCCATTTTTTGTTGATTTCCAGCGGTTGCAATTACGTTGCAATTATAAAGTTTCAGCTATTTGAATACCCACCATTCCGACACCACTGGTTCCACCCATTATAAGAACCGATTGTCCTGGTTTGATTTTTGCTCTGCCAACAAGCATATGCCATGCCGTCATTCCCACCATAGACATTGCGGATGCATCATCAAATGTGACATTTTCTGGAAGTTTGGCGACATTAACTTCTGGTAAATGAGTATATTGAGCAAATCCTCCCCATAATGGTCCAGTTTGGAATCCCCATATAGATCGGTCTTTACAATCATATTCCCTTCCAGAAGTGCACATTTCACAGATTCTACAACTCATATTAGAATGAGATACCACTCTATCGCCGACTTTAAATTTGGTGACATCTTCACCAACCTCTACAATATTTCCGGCAACATCACTGCCTGAAATATGTGGAAGAGGTGTTTTAACCGGATCTCCCCATATAGCCCATAAATCATTATAATTATATGCAGATGATTCTACTTTTATTAAAACTTCGTTAGGTTTTATTTTTGGTACATCTATGTCTTCAATTTTCACTACTTTGGTAGGATCTTTGTTATACTCTCTAAATACAGCTGCCTTCATTGGGAAAAGTAATTTTAAAACCTTAATATAGTTAACTCAAAAATAATGATTATTAATAAAAATAAATCAATACAACAATAGTTAATTTTTTATTATAATCTATTTATTTTAAAATCCCTTTTTGGTTGTTGTATGCTTAATAAAATCTGTTTTAGTTCATTATCTGTTAATGCTCTGTTTAATCGTCCACTAGTAGCAGCATTTATCAAATAGTTCTCTACAGCTGCCGCAAGATCGGGTTTCACCATTTTTACATTAGCCAGTCTTTGTCTTGCCTGTGAATCCAATAGCATCGCCAATGCTTTTTGTTTTATTGCCTCAGCTTCAGCCTGTTGTTTTCTTATCTCCTCGTCGGATGGCTGTTGTGATTGAGGACCGGACATTTTTTAAACCTCCTTATGCATATCTTTCCAAACTTTTATTATCTTTGCAAACTTCTTTAAATATTTCTGTAGCAAGTCTATCCACCCTTTTCATTCCATCATTTGAAATCATCCGTACCTTTGCTCTTTTTATCAATATATCCTGCTGATTCTAACTGTTGAAGTGCTTTTCTAATTATTGCACCCCCGGCATCCTTATGATGATCTAAATTATAACTAATTCTTTTTCTACCGCCATAATAGCTTTTTAAATCTGAAATTCCAATAGGACCATGTAAATACACCTTTCTCACGAGCGAAGCGCATCGTGTATACCACCAATCTTTATTTTGAGGCATTTTTTCAGCATGAGTTCCAGTCTTAACAAAATTTGACCATTCAGGAGGATTTATTTTCTTATCTTTTTTAAGCTGTTCGGATAATTTTGATATCAAATCATCTGCAGGTACATCAAAAATTTTAGCCATCTGATTTATTACAAATTTAATCCATTGAATTTCCCTTATAAATCCTTATTCTTTGTTTATTCTGTTTCGTTATAGATTCACAAGTTGATCATTTTATTTATTTATTTTACAACTTCTGTATTTTGTTTTTATAATCTTTCTATATGTATGACCACAGATTTTACAGGTTATTCTCAAGGCTTTAATTTTTGATCTGCCTATTCTTATTCTTGAATTTTTGCCTGGAATAATAAACTTTTTACAATTTTTACAAAAAAGGATTCTGTATTCAAAAGGTATTTTTAGTTTATATTTTGCAATAATTTTTTTAGCGGATTTAATATGATCATCTGAAAAAAGATCTTGAGTATATAAAGCAGTATCTATTAAATTACTAATTCTTTGTAAAGCTATTTGTTTTTTATTATTTTTTTTCATTTTAAATATTTATTATTTTATTTCAATGTAATTATTAATAACTTTAAATAATAAATAATTTTTAATTTAAAATAAATCATTTGTTAAATTTGGTTATTGCAGAAACAGCATTAGAAACCATTCCAGTTGAAATATTTCAACATACATCCTTTAAAAAAAATTCGAAATAGTGGAAAAAAACCTACAGAAATACTATTGGATAGAACTTTACATCATTTTGCCATTTTATCAAGCAATTTAAAACAAGATTATAAAAGAGCAAGGCCAGATATATTACATATTATTTTATTAACTGCTCTTGCTACACCATTGTTTAAAACAAATCAACTTAAAGTTTTTGTTCATACCATAAATAATCAGGTTATCAAGATAGGAGATAATGTAAGAATTCCAAAATCATATGCAAGATATGAAGGATTGATTCTGGATTTGATTAAAAATAAAAAAATAGTTTCAAAAGATGGAACTGTACTTTTAGAGTTAAGCGACAATCTAAGTTTTTCAGATTTACTCCAAACATACATAAAACCTGATGTTATTATGGGTCTTTCAACTAATGGCATTTTTAAAAACGTTGAGGATATTTCTAAAGAATTATTCAAGTTTAAAAATCCATGTATTGTTATTGGAGGATTTCCCAAAGGACATTTTTCAGAACATATAGAATCTCATTTAGAAAAAAAATATTCGATTTCTAATCTTAGTCTTGGAAGCACATATTGTAGTTTCACGCTTAATATATGAATTTGAAAAGATAAATAATTAATTTTTAATTTAAAAATAAAAAATTAGGGGTTTACCTAGCTTTTCTAGCTGCAGATGCTAGTGTATAGATTAAACCAATGGTTAAACCTGTTGCTAAAGGTATCCATACTGGCCATCCACCCCAATTTAGACTAATTTGTAGAGCTAACTGTTCTAACATAATTAAAAATTAATCGGGAAGCGTGTATATAAGTTTTGTATTGTATGATTTTATTTTTGTATATTTATTAATTAAGTAAAAAAAAGTTAATTATTTCTCATTTTGACATTCAAATTTTTTATATTTACATAAATATGCCAAAGATAATAATATGAATTTCAAAAAGTAATTATTTTACTTTAAATTACCCATAGAATAAAATTAATTTATATATGAAAATGCAGAAAGAGATGCGGAAATTTTGTCCTAAATGTAAAACTCATACTGTTCAATCAGTGTCTATTTATAAAAAAGGTAAAGATAGAAAAGTTGCACAAGGTGCATTACGACATGCCGAAGATAAAAAAGGTTATGGTGGTCAAAAATTCCCTGAATTAAAAAGAACTGCTAAAACTACCAAAAAAATTACATTAAAATATAATTGTAAAACTTGTCAACGTAAAACAATGAAAGAAGGTAGACGAATTAGAAAGCTGGAAATACAAGCATAATTATAATCCATAAAAAGGTGTATGAACATAATGAAAAAACACAATATCATGATTCCTAAACCTCGTAGTAATTTTGTCAAAATAGAATGTGAAAATTGCCAAAATACCGTAATTTTATACACATATAGCACAAAAATAATAACTTGTCAATCATGCAATGCAGAATTAGTTGTAAATACAGGCGGCCAGGCTCAAATATTAGGTAAAATTATAGAAACAATGGATTAATTTATCCCTATTAACAATTATTTTAATTTTTAAAATTTTCCATCAAATTTTCAGCTATTTTTAAATCTTTAAATGTATTTATATTACAAGCTATTTCAATATTATTTAAAATAATATATTCCTCTTCAATTAATTGAACTTTTTTACTGTCATCAACATAAATCTTTGGAAACATCAATCAGAGATATACCTGAATAACAACAGTTTTTTTGATTGAACATAATTTCATACAAGGAAGGCGTTATACCATGATTTTTAACAAAATCCTTTTCTACAATTATTGTAAGACATGGCTTTTCTTGAGGTATTTGGATTATTTGTTTCAGTATTTCAGG
This sequence comes from uncultured Nitrososphaeraceae archaeon, assembly GCA_963838615.1. Lineage (GTDB taxonomy): Archaea > Thermoproteota > Nitrososphaeria > Nitrososphaerales > Nitrososphaeraceae > Nitrosocosmicus. Next base: position 17,291 of record CAWISD010000087.1, on the reverse strand, counting down.
AGATATTAAAGGAAGATCTATTGGAAGGAATAATATTTTTTTAGATTCTTTTTCTTTTTCTTTTTCATAATTTGGTATTTTTAAAATATTTTATTACTTTTAAATAATCTTCAGAATATTCTATCCCAGCTGTTTCTAATAATACTATTTTATTTTGAAAATTAGCGTTTATAAATTCACGAGTTTTTTGAGTGTTATTACTAACAGCAGCAAATATTTTTTCGAAACTATTTGTTTGGTTTAATGTATTTAGTAAATATTCAATCAATGGCTTATTTTTTATTCTTATAAGAGGTTTTTCCGTTTCAGAATCGCAGGTAGACTTTATTCGAGTTCCTTTACCTCCACACATTAAAACACCATAGATCAACATTCTCTATGTATGTATACGAGTATCCCATTACTGTATTACTCCATCTATTCTAATTGGTGTAATCAAAAGATGTAAAAAGAAAAGCAACCACATCATAACAATACAAAATCCTCGCTTCTTACCAAATCCACAAAAAGATTATCATTTTATATAAAATAACGGATTGACCTGCATTATGCATAATTATAAAATTTATTTTATTATAATCAAGTCTACTTATAAAAATATTCTAAATAGAGTTTACTTCAACTCGGACAAATTTTATTTAACAATAACGAAAAATAGAGTTTTGTAACAAATCAGATTTACCTAAATTAAAAAACATGCTAAATCCCGCAATATCAAGTATGCATCTTTGTATGTAGGTCAACCCTTCCATCATTAGATGAATTTCCATCATTTAAAACTCGATTTGTTTTTCTTTCGCCTTCTTCAATTGAATTTTTGATTGTTTCAGGTGAAAAATCGGCATTTTCAAATATAGAAGGATTAGTTTCGTCCCGAGAGATGTAAAAGATATCTTTAATTTCTGCTCCGTGTTCTTTTTTAATTTTTTTATATTTTGAACGAATTCTTTTTAACTGTTTTTTATCCAATTTTGTTGTGTCTGTAAACTGCTCTATTACATTATACAATTCATCTATATAATTCAAATAGCGGGTAAATACTTTAGACATTTTTATATTGTGTTCGGTTTTGTCAGAAAACATAATATCTCGAGCTCTATGATATACCTCAGGCAAGTTCTTTGGAAGAGATTCAACTTTTTTTTGGTAATTTTCCACTAAAAATATTCTTTTATTATTTATCGGAGAAGCATCCAATACCTCCCTTAATGGAGTATTACTTAACAAGCTTCCATCCCATGCATAGGTCCCCTTTTCAACTTCAGTCCATCTAAAATTATATACAGGATAAGAAGAAGTAGCAAGAGTATGTTTTGGTGTTATCTGTTGTTTAGAACTATCAAATGTGAGTGGCTCTGCAGTTAAAATGTTTACGGCTGTTAATATCAACCGTGAATTTGGATTGCCTTCAGGTTTCAATTTATCATAATCAATATATTTTTCTAATGTTTTAACTAAGGGAGAATGATCGTATATATATGTCCACTTTGAAGGGATAAAATAGTTAGGATCAGATAAGGGATTTTCATATATCCATCGAGGTTTAAACATTTTATCATTCCCAAAAATAGCAGAGCTATAGAAAGATTGAAGATTTTTAACTTATTGATAATAACTTTCATCTGTTTTTGTTAAAAGGTTTTTTTCATTTTCTGTCAATGAGGATGATGATGATAAGTATTGAGGGTATGTAAATGGAAATAATACTTGTTCTACAAATTGAGAGTGAACATCAAATGGCGATCTACTTATATCAACATAATTTTCAGATAATTCAAGCCAGAATTGCTCTAATAGACGTTTTGGATGCTCTTTGCCTTTACTCCCTGCAATAATTGCGCCGTTTACCCCACCTATTGAAGTACCGGCAACGATATCTATTGGAATGTCGTTATTTGCAAGTCCTTTAAATACACCACAACCAAAAGCACCAAGTGAACCCCCACCTTGCAATATCAAAACATTCTCAATCCCATTATTATTATTGTTCGGAGGTGATAATGATGATGAAGACAACATATCCTCACTATTATTAATAATGGTTTAAAAAGCACATGATTTTTTAGTTAAATTATTAAAAAAGATGGTTTTTTCATTCTTCTAAAAGTAAAATACTCTTTAAATAAATTTTAATCTGTGATTTATGCTTTAAAAAAAGGAGAAGAAAAAGTTATGACGTTCTCATCTGTTCAAAAACATAAAATTGTTTATAAAAATAATGAAATAGAGTTTCAAATAATAAAAACTGCAAGAAAAAAGACAAGTGAAATAACGGTAAAATATGATGATATTTTGATCAGAGCACCATTTTCAAAATCTATTGAAGATATAGAATCTTTGGTGAACAATAAAGCAGAATGGATATTACAAAAAATAAAGGAAAACAGTGGAAAAAAACCTGAAATCATTTTTCCAACCTACAAAAATAATACAACTTTACCATATTTTGGAAAAAACATACCCTTAAAAATTATTAAAGATAAAAATGACTATTTAGAATTCTCAAATGATGAATTTGTAATGCATGTAAAGAAAAACAAAGTTAAATCAACATATGAAAAATGGTTATTTAACATCTCATCTACAATTTTCAATCAATTTATAGAAAAATATTCGATTTTACTAAATACAAGGCCAAAAAAAATATTAATAAAAAATTTAAAAAGTAGGTGGGGCAGCGCTACATCCAAAGGAACAATCAATTTAAATGTAAATTTGATTAAAGCTCCAACAGAAGTAATTGAATATGTAGTTTTACATGAAATGGGTCATCTTATAGAAAAAAATCACTCACATAGATTTTGGAAAATAATAAAATGTCATATGATTGATTATCCTGACAAAATAAAATGGCTTAAAATTAACGGATCAAATCTTTTATAGTTTTTTAATAATATTTTAAAATAAAATCAAAATAAAAATTATTTATCTAATTAATATTATAAATTACAACTATTTTTATAATACTATGAAATAAAATTATTTCCATCCCAATAATTAAAGATAAATTAGTAACAAGTAATAAATTGAAAAGAGAATATTGAGAACGGTATCAATAATATTTTAATTACGATTTATAATAACATTAGTAAATTTAAATAATGTCATCAAAAGATCGGATAGACGACCAAAGGAAAGATTTTAAAAACATAAAAAAAGAAAAATTTAATTTGGATGCAAATTCCAGATTTCCATCATTGTTTTACTTTTATGCTTATGATAGTAATATCATATATCCATTGATTAACATTTTTAGAAATAAAATACAAATTCAATTATAAATTCAACTATTTGAAATTAAATTTTTTATGTTTAAATAATTATTATCTGATTTACAATTATGAGTAATAAGGAAGCAGAGCGAGAGGAAATTATCGATGAGACCCATGAATTGCAAGACGCCGAACAGGACGAGCAAGAAGAACAGGACGAGCAAGAAGTCGAAGAATAGAATACATTTGAACTAATATGAAAAGAGATAAATCGTATTTGATATCTATTTATTAAAACATTAGAATCATTTATTATTTATTTTCTTATTTTTATTTCCCTTTAACGAATTAGAGATATGAAATCTATTAAACCAATACAATGCAGCAGCCATAAGTATAAAGTCATTAATATAAAATAAATCCCACTTCCACAAAGTTGATGATCCTCTAATAAAATCATCAACGTATCCATTATCAGCTATTGCATTAATTAATAAGGATAATGATGAAAGTACCCATGGTATAGAATGTTGATAGTCATGATATAAATTTACAAGTATTATTACAGACGGGATTATTAGACTTAAATCCAAAATTGGATATAAAATGGTAATTATTAAATTTATTATTCCAAACTCTTTTTCAATCCTATTCAAATCATCATTGTTTATAAATAAACTATGCATTGAAGAATGAATTAAATTAAATATTAAAAAACTAATTACAATAATTAAAGAAATTGCTATTGTTTTAGATACTTTTTTTATAGAGATTATTCTTATTACAGATATTAGATGTAATGAAAGGAATACGTATCCGCTAATCCAAAATATATCAGAAATAGAAATTTGTTTTTGTTCTTCAACTCCATGGAAAAAATATAAATACAATAAATTTAAATCTGCGAGAAACCATAATGCAATACCAAGAGTTAGAAATAAGTAGGATTTACCGTGACTTCCAATAATCTTATGTCTATAAAGAGCAATCATACCTAAAATAGTAGCAAATCCTGCTGTAATATTTAATGTAATATAAATAATAGAATGTCGATCATGATCATTTGATAATATTATTACCAAAGTGATAATTATTGTACTAAAAAATAGAGTGACAATAAGATATTTTAGTGTTTTTTTATATATTGTATCATTAACTGGATTTATATCCGTCATATTGTTTTGTTATCAACATTCAATCCTCGATATAATCTATTAACATTTATGAATACTTCAAAAAGATTTTATCTTTTTTTTGACAGATTCTGCACATTTCTCATTTAAATTCGCAACACAAATATTAAAAATAGAAACAATAATGAAAAATAATATTATTGTACAATCAGTTTTAAATCACAAGAGTGATTAGATCTCTTGCATATTAATTGCAAACAGCTTTATGACCATCAGTTCTCCATCCATTTGTTCTCTCTTTATTGCTTTCATACTATAGTTATCTAGAAAACTACTACTGCTTTTCAAATCATTTACAGGCTTGACAGTGCAAGAATTTGATGATTTTTAGATAAAGAAATAGCAAAAAGAAATGAAAGATATGAATTAAAACGTTTATCATATAAAAGAAAAGAAGATAGAAAAAGAAAGATTGGTGTAAGCAGACCATTAAGTTAGATATTAAAAACAGATTTGTAATGCTTTTGACTACTAACTATCGTCTTTACATAACATACATTTTGGCAAGCTTTCTGTTTAACATCGATCAGAGTAACGTCTGCACAAAGACGTGCAAAAAATTGAGAGACTGGTATGAGAATGTGTACCACTTCCACAAAAGACATACCAAATAACCAAAAGGTTGAAAACGCCAACAGAGGAAGTAGAGAAATATTTTCCGGGCGTTCTTGCTTTTATAGATTGTACCGAACAACAAATTCCAAGACTGATAGATAAGAATATAAGAAAATTGTATTAATCTCTAGGCAAGAAGAAAAGACATATTGTTAAAAATCAACTTATGGTAAACAAATATGGCTTTATCCTTCACAATGTCGCCCATAAAAAAGGAAGAAAACATGACTAGATATTCAATATATAAGAATAACCATCCTGTCATTTCAAAACAAGTTATTAATGTAGTTGATCTAGTATATATTGGAGTAGAAAAAGATTATCCTGTAGAACAATTATCAGCGATACCGGATAAAAAGCGAAATACCTAAAAGATTTATCAGAAGAAGAAAAAGTGTAACAAAATTCATGCTAAAAAGAGGATAATAGTGGAACACACCATATGTCGATTGAAAAAGTACAGGATACAGAGTGACATATTTAGAAACAAATTGAGAAAGTACAACAGAATATTAGATTTAGTAGCAGGACTGATAAACTATAGAATAGGAAACCAGCAGTATTTATAGAAACGAAATAAGCATCATACTTGAAAGAGTAGATTGTTTCTAATTATACAAGAGATCTATTATACCAATTAGCACAAATGTGCTAAACAATTTATCATGATAATTATTATAAAACACAAAAGCTATCTACTACCGTTGTATTTGTCTAAATATTCTCAATGTCATTGGCCAAATCCAAATTGGTTAATTTGTACAAAAAAGATGATCCAAAGGTGAGGAAAGACTACTGCTAATTATTGCTCTGTCGAATAACTAATTTTAAAGAATAATGATGGCTTATTTTATTTCGTTTTATGTCCTTGTCTTGCCTATAAACATGTTATAGATATATGCTTTTAACATCAATTCATTTACAATGTTGTTCCATTTTAAAGATGATACATGTTCACCAAATATTCTCTTTATAGATGAGAATGCTGATTCGGACATCCAACGCATATCGTATCTATGTTTTTTCTTCCATCGTTTTATATCTTTGAACTGTTCTAATACAGATAGTTTTCTTGGTGTATATTGATATTATTTTTAATGGACGAATTCTTTCTTACTTTTATAACAGAGGTGTTATTTTTAATCCATCAAGGTCCTTGAAGTTGTCTTTTGAATCATAGGCTCCGTCAGCCAATACTTTTTGAATATTGTTATTCTTTGAAATAACATCTCCAACCAATTCCTTTAGTATCCTCCCATCATGAACATTTTCTTTTGTTACATTCATTGATACTATTTTCTTCGTCTTTATCTTTACTTAGCAACATGAATTTTGATAAAACCTTTTCTCTTTCTTTTATTCTTCCATTTATTAGGTATCCATTCGCCTCTATTTGTAACCTTAATACCTGTACTATCAACTGCTATCACTATGCCGTCTCTTTCTAGGTTTACTTTTGGGCCTAGGTTTATCTTTGTCCTTTTTTCTACTCTCCATCAGATGGTTGTGAAGTCTGGTATATCTTTTTGAAGTCTTTTTATATGCACTAACATCATTCTTAGAAAGCCTTCTAATTGTCGGTATGGAAGTAGGTACACATGTACGGTGGCGAGCAGCAACAATATCAAGGAATTCAGATAACGATAATTTGCGCCTTCCTTTGCTTTGTTCATTAGATCTCTTTTCTGTATAATTATGAAATCAGCTATCAAAATTTTATAGATTATCAATGATATTATTGTAATATTTACATTTTAATTTGCTGATTATGATCAAGATGTGTTGTATTCGTAGAAATTTTTCTAATGGTGCTAATTATGCAAGAGATCTTCTTTATCCTCCTTACGTTATATGGTTGCTGACCCTGGATATGATGATGAGGAACTGTATGAATATATCAAAAAGACTTTGAGAATGGATCTGGTTTGTCCTCAGTAGAACGATATGAAGATTCCAAAAAGGGGCTTGAGCTTGTATGCTTTTATCAATCGGTATTAGGGCAAACTATTTATAATAAAATAAGAATGTCTATTGAACCGTTGATAGAGCATATAAAGTCAGTATTTAAGATAGATCCATTACCCATACGTGGATTTCAGACTGTATCTGCAATTGTACTATTATTTGTTTTACTTTATCAGATAATTGTATACTATAACTGTAAGAAGAATAAATCCAATCCAAAATCAATAAAATATATGCTTGGAACTTGGTGAGGTGAGATAATCAGGATAAAGATAAGGGATCTGGAATTATGACCATGTCTCATCTAAATAGGGTTATCTATCGTGCATATGATTAGAAACTACATCGATAATTCCTGTCATTGTAGGGTGCAATCTACAAAAGTATGAAAATTCACCAGTATCTGTAAACTTGTGAGAAAATGTTTTAGCTGGCATAATAAGGGCAGTTAAACCCGAATCAAATGTCTCGCCTGCATTAGGTGTATTGGGTTTGCCAGATGTGATAGTATGAATATTATTATCATTATTTATCCATGTGACTGTGCTTCCTACTTCGATTTTAAGAGTACTTGGCGAAAATGCTTTACTGCCAAGGGTTGCCGCCCCTTTTACTACTGAAACCTGGGAGAACTACCGGATGATGACATGGAGGTAGAGGAAGAAGATTGTTTTACCATTTCGCTCATTCCATGATCATTTGAAGGCGCAGTGGCATTAGCTGTTGCAGTTACCTTTCCTTTAGGATCTGCTTTCTGTAAACTCTTTGTCAGGTTCATCTGCCAGTCGTTCATGTTTATAGTTTTCGTAATAGCTATATCCTTTCCATCTACCGCATTTGCAGTCGCATTTGTCACATCAAAGTATCCCATCGCGCCCCTTTCTTCGGGTATTCCATGGAAATGAAATACATATTTACCTGCCCATGGCCATTTGGCCTCCAAGATTGCAGTATTGCCCGATGCTAATTCCCATGATTGTACCTTTAGTGGAGGGTTCTCCCAAATGCCAGATGGATACGCTTTGAATAATGTTCCATGAATATGCATGCCATATGCTGGAGAAAGACCTGCATTTATAAGATAAATTCTGACAGTTTCATTAGTTTTTACAGGAAGAGGATGATTCATGTATTGTTCAGCATAACCATTGAAAAAATAGTATTCTGGTAATGGATTTAATTGGTTTTGAGTATCATACTCACCATCAACAAAAACATATTCTCTTGCTGGAGGTAAAGGCGTTTTTGGATAAACTATAAAAGCTCCATAAAACCCATTCTTACGTGCTGCATAACTGGAGAAACATGACAATGATACATTAGTGCACCCGCGGGTTCTGCAATAAAATCATATGTATAAGTTCCATTAGCAGGCACTTGTTCAAATACGCCATCTTCTTTACTAGGATGGTCACCATGAAAGTGAACAGTATGTGGCATTGGAGTTTTGTTAATAAAATGAACTATAACTCTATCACCCTCTGTTGCAGTTAAAGTAGGACCAGGGATAGTACCATTATAAGTCCAAGCATCCACACGAATACCTGGCGCTATTTCTAATGTCGTATCCTCTGCAATAAGTGTATATTCATGTGTCTTGGTTTTGATAGTAGTAGTTTGTTGTGTTTGTTTACTACTACTATTGGTATTAGCATCACTACCAATAACTTTAGATGGTGATGATGTTGATGCTGCAGCATGTGCAATATGACCGGTAATACCGATCGTAAAAATATTAGTAATAATACTTATTAAAAGTACCTGAGGCGATGATCGCGGAAATTACTTTTCGAGTTTTTCCGTTAACGCTTTTTTTCAATATCATTTATTATACTATTGATATATTAATAGACTGGGATCCACTAATCCCTTTTGTCATTTATGAATAGATCTCCTGAATAATTAGACAAAATTTTATGATTATCAGTAATTTTTATAATATTTATACTTTAATTTGCACTTTACGATTGAGTTATGTCTGCCTTTTAGAAATTGTTCTATTGATGCTAATTATGCAAGATCTAATATATGAAGATATTGTGTCGATAATACAAATCGTATAAATGATCCTGAAATATGATCATCTGTCACCATCTAATTTTAATTATTGAAAGTTTTTATTTTACGGCAAATGCAATTATTATTTGCAGGACAATGCATAACAGATACGAAGACCAAATTCCCCTAAAAAGTTAATTATGTAACAAAATAGGCAAAGATGAAAATAACAATCAATCAATAATATTTCATCCAACATTTACTCTAAATTAAAATACTATTAGATATAATCAAATAATGTCTTTTGATATGGTAATTTTTTTTTATCTATTTTAGATAAATTAGAAACTTTTATTCCCAACTTTACGGATAGAAGTAGATCCAATTTCGTCTAAACAATCATTATTAGTATTCATTCTCATCTAGATGAAATTTTTCTAATAGTGGCTCCATCACAGCAGTAATACTCTCTTTGTCATCATGAATAATTAGAAAATGTTGTTTCTCTTGTTTCTACAACAAAATTCGATCTCACTAATTTAATGCCTACTGTTTTAAATTCATATCCTCTCTCTTATGACTCTTTTATAAATATCGTCAGCTAATTCATTTACAAGATAATCCAATATTACTTTCTTGTCTTTATATGGTTTAGCAATGTTTTTTCTGTACTTATAGAAATGACTATCTTCTCTTGGTAATACAGGCTCATTGTCTTTACCATTTGCTACATTCCACATCCATAATCCATTCTTTTTACCAAATCTTTCAATTAGATTCTGCACATCACATTTTGCTAATTGTCCAATAGTTTTAATTCCCATTTCTTTTAAAATTTGATTTGTTTTTAAACCAATTCCTGAAATTTTATTGACTTCCAAAGGCTCTAAAAACTGCAATAAATTCTGGGAATAAATAATAGTTAGACCATCGGGTTTTTTATAATCTGATGCAATTTTTGCAGCAGATTTAGTAGGTGCAACACCTATTGAACATACAAGGCCATTGCATTGTTCTTTTATTGAGTTTTTAATTTTTTAGCATATTCCTCAACTGTAAAAAGAGTTTGTATTTTATTTTTTGAAATCAGGTTCTAATATCTTATCATCTTTTTCTTTCATTAGATCAATTGTGAAGAATAAGCCGCAGTATATTGAGGAGAGGTTGTTGTTGTTGTATAGATTTTATTTGTACAATCAATATATGCTTCATCAATGCTTGCTTTCTCTAATACATCTGCATATTCTTCCAATAACATCATTACTTGATTAGATATTTGATCATAGTATTGTTTATCTACAGGTTTTAAAATAAGATGAGGGCATAGTTCTTTGGCTTTTAATAAAGACATGGCAGATCTAACACCATATTTTCTTGCTTCATATGAACAAGATGCTACCGCACCTCTTGTAATCTTGCCTTCTGTTTCAGGAGTCATTATAACAGCATGTGGTTTTCCTCTTAGTGATGGATCTCTAATTTCTTCACAAGCAGGAAAAAAGGCATTCATATCAACATGCATTATTATTTTTCCAGTCCAAAGTAATGCCGATTGATTTTGAGAATGGTACAATTTTTTCTCTTGCAAATTCAATAAACCATGAATAGAATTTATGTTAGAAGTCAGAATTTACAACAATAACTGCAAATTGAAATCTTTTATTTTCGTCCTCTGCAGAAAAAAATTCTATTCTCTTTTTGTTTGATTAATTCAATCCATCTGGTTTCATTATTGTTTTTCTCAAAAGTATTTCTGGATAATTTAAGAAAAATAAAGTCAGAAGTTACTGCAGGATAATAGTATTTGTATCCTGTATCAGACCATACAAAAGAAGAGTTATACTTTTTGAGTATGTTATAAGTTAAATCTTGATACCAGGAAAAGTTATTAAAATCAAAAACTATAGAACATCCATGATAATTACATTCATTTAATGTATTTTCAATCCAATTCCGTCCGCCATCTTTTAAAGATATTGTTTTTGGAGGCGATATTATAATGCAAAGAATTTTATTTTGCAATGGAGTCAAAAATTCTAAAAATTCACCAATATTTTTTATTTTACCACCACCATATCTTTCTTCTACCATATACTAAGGTATTTTTATAGATAAAACGAAAATCCTCTGGAGTTTCTTCTGACCATTTCTGGATTGTTATATAACTAGGAGGAATTGGACTATCATTCATATCAACATGGACAAAATTAAAAACTTTAGAATAATATGATAGAAAATACTTTGAATCTAAATCAGCAGGATAAAAATCTTTGACCCATGATTGATTTTTCCATCCAGAGCAGCCAATATAATATTTCAAGTTTCTTCACCTATCCCCAGCAGCAATATCATCTACCATTTAATCAGGTATTCTTTAAACGTATCATATTATCACCACTCACCAGCACATTAAGAGAATTCCACGGGATATAAAATGACTATTTTGATAATTCTAGTGATAAAATACTATCAACACATTTACTATTAGATAAAGTGAATTTGATTTATAAACCAGACACTAAAATATTAGCACGTATTGAAAAATCAAATAATTATTACAAAATATATCTGAACCAAAAACAATAGTTCTTACATATTAAACAAAGATAAGAACCGCGTAATTTAAGAATATAAAATCCAATCACTTTACAAACCATCCAATAGCAAGTGAGTTTTTTTTAATAAAAAAAATGATAATAATACAGAAAATACATAAACAATAAATGGAAAAACAAAAACTAAGACTAAAAAAGGTTATCTCTATTTTAATTATATTTAGAGTCTCTGTATGATTTAGCATTTTATTAGAATGGTTTTACAAACCAGAAAACACTAAATACATTGAATTATACATGTTTGATACAAAATAATCTATTTTTTTTAAAGATATCATATAATATAAAGTGAATAGTTTCCTTAAAGTAAACAGAGCCTCTCCGGTATTTCTCACATTTATATAAGATAGCAATATCAACGTTTCGGAATATAAGCATCAAAATCAATTTCTACGGCCCTGTTAACTTAAGGAAAAACCTATAGCTTTAAAATGACCATTTCTTTTATAGTCTAGAATTAGAACACCTTCATAAATTATCGGTTATGGATTATACTTTTATTTTCTTGATGGTTTATCACTAGAGAAATACTGCAAAAGCATTATCTTTCTTTTTTGCATCTCGTTAAAATAAGTCATCTTGTTTCTATCTGGAACTGGATACAAAAGTACAAACCACAGAAATTAAAGAAGAAGAAGAAGAATTGAAGAATACTCTTGTATACAAAAAGATGAAACTGCTATAAAAGCAGGCTCTGAATTAATATGGCTTTGGATTGCCATTATCAAACCAAAAGATAGAGAAATTCTTCTCTCAATCAGTATATCAAAAGAGCGAAAAATATGTTTGCTGTATCCTAACATTTTCTATCTAGCATTGTAGATGAATATAGGAAGAACACCCAGTAGTTTCCACAGACGGTGGGGTACATGGTATCCACAGCAAGCCTGCAAGTTTTTGAAACTAAATCATCATATTATTCTTTTGTATACAAGGATGAGAAAAGCATTATCGAAAGGACAATGCAGTATATAAAGGATAGAATCAGAAAGCTTTGATGATTATTTTCCTTGCAGAAAAAAGAAATGCAAATTAAAGCATGTGAAACAATGGCTTGATCTATTCGTTGACCAACACAATAAAGAAATAATATCTTAAGTTAACAGTTCTGTAAATTGTATGCATGTTTTCCTGTAAACTAATACTGCTTGTTTTCATAAGCAAAAATATTGTTGTATTTTTTAATATTTCTCAAGTTTTTAAAAACTAACAAATCTAAACAAACACATTCTCTTTACATTAAAGATTATTCAAAATTTACATAACTGTTAACAGAGCCATTTCTACTTACAAAACTATTAAAATAGATAAAAAATTTTGTTTCGTATATTAGATGATTGAAACAACAAAGATAAAATGAACGACCTGGATTTATTATATATTTATATTATTTTTAACGTATATTACCAAATATGAATGAAAATACCAACGAACAAAAAAAAGATATCGATGATGTTGAAAATAGCGAGGAATTAAAAAAGGAAATGTTAAAACCAACTCCAAAGGTAAAATCAGAAACAGATAAGGAATTGCAGGACTTGGAAGTTGAAAATTCTGGTGGTGGAATTGGTGGAGGAGGAGGATAAATCATATCTCATCCCAATCATAAACTCATTCAAACTTAATTAATTATTTTTCAATTAGTATATGATATTTTCCGAAGTGGTGGAAGATTTATCTAATATAATACATGACAATATACCAGGTTTAGTATCAATTATCCTTACCTTTTTAAATTCAATTAATATTCATCTAAAACAAAGTAACATTCTAGATGCAGTGTATAGATCTATTCGCATAGTTTCACGTAGTTGAGGAATTTTAATTGGCAATCAAGATCAAAAAGGATAAAATATACCATATGAAAATAGTCTATGGCAGCAGTAATCTGTTTAATAACTATAATTTTAAAAATAGATTTATTGAAACTTGTTCAACCCGTGCTGTTATCATTTTTTTATCAACATATTGAAGATAGATGCTTTTAACAAATTCATTTAAAATGCTACCCCATTATACAGAAAGATATACTTTCGATAGATATTCTCTTTTTTGGAAAAATAATATGAAATCAATTGTATACCGTACAAAGGATTTCCGCCTACAAACTCCCATCTTTGAACTGTTCTAATACAGATAATTTCCTTTACATGCAGCCGTGTTATATTAGGTCAAATAAATCTATAATATCTCGTCCTGATAACCGTGGTCATCTTTAATTTGTCAGGATATTCAAAGACATCTGCAGAATCATGAGCACCATTTCTGCATAAACAGTTTTAACGTCTTTCCATAATGAAAATTTTCCTTGTACATTCATCAATATTCTATTTTTTCTTTATGTTTACGAATACATTGCATTTTGTTTTATCTATAAAATAAATAACATTTGTTTGTAGGAGTAACATTTTTTCTTTTATATTCCACTGAACGTATCAAATATGGATATTCTGTGTGGTTTTTAATTTTTTAAATATTCTTTTTCTGTGAAAGTGATAAAGTTAAATCTCATGAAATCAAAGAATTTGCCACAATAATTTCAAATGATGTAAACTACAAACGACTAATCACGTTATAAAAAAGTATCAATATTGAAACACTATTTTTTTATAAAAATCAATCACAAGCATATTCTCACTTACTTGGATGGAGAAATAGTAAAAGGTTTGATAAATATATACATTAACTTTTTTCTTCTTTAATTGAACTCAATGTAAATATGTAAAGCAGTAAATAATAGCATAATAAAATGCTCGGAACTTTATGGACTATAATTGTAGTCATAGTGGCTATAATTATCATTGTAATTTTGCTGAGATTTCTGTTCAATATACTTTTCATAGCTCCCAGTGGGAATTGAGTCATTAGGCACTCATTTAATTGACACCAATATTTTGACGTTTTTGCAGCCGCAGTAATATAATATAATTCCCAGTAACTTTGAACAGTATATCATTCAATATTTTTTATTGCTTTAATTTTTAAATTAATCTATAATATCAGCATTAATTTTAATATTGCTTTTATATAGTAATCAACATTTTTTGGTTTCACTATATTAAGAATATTGGCAAATATTTTTAATCAAACAAGTTTGATTTTATATATTAATCAATATGCATAAAGTTTTGTTAAAAAAAAACTTAATTTATAGATAATCAAAGATGATGATTTTTCGTTTAATTACCACAATTAAAACAACAATAGAATGAATATTTTTCTTAAACTAGAGAGCAGTCCTGGATAAAAAAGTTTTAAAAGATATTATAACTACCCTTACTTGTACATCAATATGGAGACTCCCAGTTTTAGTTTTAATTCAAATTGCCTTTTCTTATCATTGCTTTTTTCTTTGTAAAATACGAAACGATTCACTAAAATACTTTTTTTATAAATATTACAACAATTCATATTAGAATTGCAGTAGAGATAATCCAAGTTTTTTCTATTTTAATTTATAGAATATAAAGGTATCCATAATTGAAGATAAAAATAGCTGTTCAATAAAAATACCACAGAATTCAAATGCTAGCAATAGAAAGAATGTAAATAAGGGTTATAATGAATCAAAGTATAACCATCGAATTTCTTCAAAATAAATTGCACTTTGAGATTTGAATAAAAAAATAAATGAGAATAACATTATTTTTGTTATCCAATGTATGTATCAATATTCGCATTATATATATGAGATATAGATAATTAATGTAGGATTTTAGTTGGCGTTAGAAGATAATAAAAAAACCCTTCTTGTCCTAAGACATGGTAAATCTAGCTGGAATGATAATAGTCTCTTGGATCATGAAAGACCGCTTAACAAACGGGGAAGAAATCAAGGATCAAAAATGGGTAAATTATTAAAGGAATCGGATTTGGTACCAGACTATATTATAAGCTCTACTGCAAAAAGAGCCATAGATACAGCAGAATTAATAGTGGAATTTTCAGGGTTTAATGGAAAAATAAATTCAGACTCATCGTTATATAATCAAACTTCAGAGCAATACATTAAGGTTCTTGCAGAAATACCCGATAACTATTCCAAAGTCCTAATTGTAGGGCACAATCCTTCAATAGAGAACTTGATTGAAAAACTAACGAATAGGACAGAATTAATGAAAACATGTTATCTTGCCAGAATAGATATAAATATAAAAAGTTGGAAAGATATTACTAGTGAAAGAGATAAAAGTGTTCTTATTAATATATGGCGTCCAAATGTAAAAAATGAGTAACATATAAAATTAGATGGACAATAGAGACAACTATCCAATTTTGATTACATTTTTTTAAAACATCTAAAAATACCATAATAATCGTTTGCATAATAGAAACTTGTATTAAATTTTTTAAATTTATCGTTTAAGCAATATTTCAAGTTGATAATATGATTCTTTTTTATTAATTATTTATTAGGTAACTTACAATTAAAATCAACGGTCATACTGCAAACAACATAATTAGGATTAATAATTACTTTTTCTGCAAATACCGTAAATTATATTGTTAAAATTAACCTTGAATTAAACAACCATTAAAATAAAAATCTGATTTATTAAAGACTGATGTAAAATGGATATACATCTAAATCAAACTATCAAAACGTTACAGTAGAAAAAGTTTATTATTTTCGATTGTGTTATTATAGGAATGGGAGCTATTTTCAAACCAAATGACATGTCCAATAAGCATAGAAAAAAAATTTTCAATGAATCGATAAAGGACATTAATCCTGAAACTAGTGACTCTTCAAATGAAAATAACAAAGAAAAAGATTAAATTTTTTTGTACATTATTTAAATCCTCAAATTAGCATTGTTTTAAAAATGATGCGGAATTTGCCATTGCTTTCATTATTTTTTTGTTTTAAAATAAAAAATTACTATATGATTATTGAAAAATTACTTTAAATATATACGCAAGGTATTCAGATCATGATTGAGGAGGATATAATGCCTGACCACGGATAAAATCCAATCAAACAGGATCAATAACTAATTTTATAAAATGGATATCGAAAACTTGCATTCAAATTTATAACAACGTATTCAAAAAATAAAATGAAAAATCTCTAATTTGCATCCAACTCTTTAATTCTTTCGGATACACCTTGAGATTCTCTTTCCAGATCTTTTTGATATTCTTTCAAGATTTCGACTTTTTCTTCTTGTGTAAGAAATCCTCTTGCTCTTTGATTATTATGACCGCTGTATACATTACAACCACATCCCATGTTTTACACCTCCTTATCCAATATATCGGATACACGATATAATTATACTAAGGTGTATTTATATATATCGTATACCCAATATCAAATACTAACTATGAGAGAAGGATGGTATCAGCGGGAGACGATTGTTACGAAATGAGAAGAATCCAAAGATTTCCTATTGCATATTTTGTATCGAAAAATCCAATTCATATAGAAACTAGAGATAGAAATATCAATAGAAAAAAGAAAAAGCAGTATTGAAATGATATATCCAACAAAAGGTCGGTAAATAGAATTTATCAGGAAAAGATAAGGAAAAAACAGAAGTCCATAGTTTGATAGGAAGAAGGTGAGAATACACTAGATAGCTAAATTTCTTTTGATATCAATAATAAATAAAGCAATAAATAATTTTATAAAAAATAATTTTCAGATATATTTAATTTGTTATAGCAAATACATGCATTCAAATAATACA
>CAWISD010000086.1:0-12298 GCA_963838615.1 uncultured Nitrososphaeraceae archaeon | reverse complement strand
GGTAAAAAAATACGAAAAACATGATACAGCGGTTATCATACAAACGAAAATAGAGAAAGAGAATGGAATTCTGGTGCCATAGGAAGACCTTTTAAACTTGAATTAAAGACAAATCTTATGCTTTTGGTGTATTATCGTCTTACATTACTTACACTTTGGCTGGATTTCTCTTTGATATAGATGAAATAACATTTCTACAGAGATATACAAAAGATTGACAAGTTGATTAGAAAATGTTGTACCTATCCCTCAGAAATTATACAACAAAACAAAGAGGCTAAAAACTCCAGTGAGGCATAGAGAAATATTTTCTAGGATTTCTTGCTTTTATCAATCCTACATATAACAGCAACAAATACCAAGACCTATAGATAATAATAGACGCAAGATGTACTATTCCTAGGCAAGAAGAATAAAAGATACACTATTGTCAAGAATCAAATCATGGTTAACAATCGTGGTTATATCCTTCACAATATATGCCATAAGGAAGGAAAAGGACATGATTTTAATATCTATAAGAATAACCATCCTATCACCCCTAAATAAGTTGTTAATGTGGTTGATTGGGATTCCTGGAGTTGGGCCTAAAAAAATTAAGTAATGAAGCGGACCTGTGGGGATAATACAAGGTTTATCTGGTCAAACCGATTTTATGAAGATCTGGGATAAAGCATTAATAAAAAGAATATCTCGATCTAATAATGACAGAATATTGATATTGGTGGGTTCCATTATTGGACTTGTTTGATTTCATTGATCTAGCCTCATCATCGCATATAGAGGATAAAACATATAATAAAATAATCAGAAATTGGAATGAATTTATTGAAGGTTTACCTTCAGATGCAGATAAACAACTATTACTTGGAATAATGAATAAATGTTTTTTCAAATATCAAAAATCTATAAAAGCCTATGGGCTCTCAGATTATGATTTATCTAATGGACTATTAATGTCGATATTAATAGATCAACAAATTCAGATTGAAGGATTGAAGAATAAATAATAGCAATATGCCTCAAGTTACAGGTTTAACATGTGATGATATCAACATCATGATGATTCATAACCATTGAATTAAAATATATGATTGTTCTGTTTTATTAAATTGCAGTAAATTTGCGTCTCTCTTTACACTTGATTATAAATTCAAAATACAATATAGTATTATTATGGGAAATTAATTTAAAATTTGTGTCTTCAGTATCTTTTCTTCAATGATTGCTTATTGATTAACTATATTTATTAAATATGGCCGATTTTTCTTTCTATAAATAAATAATTGAAAATTTGAATACTAGTAATGTATAATAGTCGATGTGATGGTATATTATTATAATGGTAAGGCTAGTGCTGAATAAAGTCAAAAGAACTGAAAAATGTTTTTAGGGAACAATTTCTGTCTCATGCGGTAAACAAATATGGAATACGTTCTGTTTCATCAGACGGTGGTAATGGTATCCACAAGCTTGCAGGTTTCTGAAAATAAACCATCATTTACATTCTTTGTATATATTTGAAAAAAGCATTATTGAAAGAACAATGCAGTACATAAAGGATAGAACGGAAAGCTTAGACGGTTACTTTCCTTGTAGAAAAAGAAATGTTAATAAACATATGATTAATTGGTTGAATCTATTTGTAGATTATTACAACAAAAGAAATAATATCTTAACTTTACAGAGCCCTTTTATTGATATTATTAATTAAAATAATTTAAAATATGAAATTGAAAGTATTTTCATAACAATTATTCTGATAGTGTAAGTCTTTAGGGTTTATATGTTGATAATAGATTTTGTTCTATGTAGTTGAATCTAATTGCGTTTTTAATCTTTGTACCATATACTTGATTGAAACCGGCTTGTGAAAAATGAGAATTGAATTTGGATCAACTGGTATTGATCGGAGGTCTTCTTTTTGTACGTCAAATGCAGTAATTAAACAGATTTTAATCTTATTGTGAATTTTTACCATTTCACTACATAATTCATAACCATTTAAATTTGGCATTTTAATATCAATAAGAGCTAAATCATACGATGAATAGTCATTCTTAAAAAATGACAAAGCAACAAGCGGATCGATAAACATATCAACAGCAAATCCTTCTAATTCTAAACCTAATTTAAAAATCATTGCGAGGTCATATTCATCATCTACTAAGAAAATTTTCTTGATATTATTAATGTTACTCATAATAATTCTACATTCACATGTTTGTTTATCACAATCTTAATTCAAAGTAATGGAAGACTAAAATAAAACGTTGATCCTTTTTCATTGTTATAATGATTATTCTCTGCCCATATATTACCACCATGAGCTTCTACTATGCTTTTAGATATGAATAATCCAAGTCCCATTCCATTTTCAGATTTTGTAACAAATTTGTTAAATAAATTTGGCATAATTTCAGAGTCTATTCCGGTTCCCTCATCTTTAACCCCTACAGTGACCTTATTATCTTCTTTACTTTCTATTACGTCAATAGTTATATTACTTCCATTTGCTTTATTTGTAAATTTAATAGCATTGTTTAAGAGGTTAGAGATAACTTGATAAACCCTTATTTTATCGGCACAAATAATTATATCTTTTTCTATTAATTTTGATTTAAATTCAATATTAATGAGACGATTATTTTTATTATATAAATTTGCGTGAATACCTTTATTAAAATCATATATTATACTTCTTATTTTATCACTTAGATTGAATGACTCTTTGTTGAGTTTGAGTGAATTGCTCTCAATTTTTGTAACATCAAGTATATCTTGGGCCAGTTTTTGAAGTCTTAGGGCATTACGAAATATTGCATTTATCATTTCATCTTTTGCTTCAGGATACGCATTAAATAATTCTACATATCCCAAGATAGCTTGCACTGGTGTTTTCATTTCATGACTACCTATATTTATGAATTCTTTTTGCATTTTATCATGTATTTTAAGTTTTTCATATAGAATCAGACTCCTTCCATAAACTTTGAAAAATAGAAATATAAGACAAAACTGTTGGTCTACTTGAAGAATAAGTTGCTGATCCAATAGCATCTATAAAATTTTCCTTAGAATCATCAGCCTTTTCTATTACTAATGAAACTTTTCTATCAATTACTAGAATAGTTACTGTATTTATAGTGATTTCGGACGTTTCTTCGATACTTTTTATATCAATATTAAGATTATTAGCATTTTCATTATTTTCTAAAACAGTTCGTATTATTTTATCAACACTATTATTTGTCGGAGTTAGTATTCTTATAAGTAAATCAGAATTATCTTCTGCCATTTTCTTCAATATTTGCATAATCCCTATACGGTCTTTGCGAAGGAATGCATTGGCTGTGGGCAATATCAAAAGTATTTCATATGAAGATGATCGTATCAAATCTATAAGCAAATCTTTTATTTTATATGGATTGGAAATAACATGAGTAACACCCAGAACAAATTCTTTATCTATTTCCTTCATTTTCTACTTGCAACAACACATTATCCTAAAAAATTTATATAATTGTATTATTTTGTAATTTTTATTTTTTATTATATATAAGTCAATTTTGTTCGATATTCACAAAATCAAACGGCCTACATTATTAACTAAAAAGACTGTTTAATTTTATCTATAAAAAGAATTTCGTTTGCAAAATGAAAATTTTTTAATATGATAGATTTTGATAATATATAAAGCATTTCTACTGTTATTTATCAATTTGATAGTTAAGAATCTTATAGAATGGTTTGTTTAATTATTTAATTGGGTAACACATTCTCAAATAAAATGTATAGCATACATCTTAGTATATATCATAATATCTCTTGCACAATTACTTGTAAACAACTTTATTACTACTAGTTTATCATCAATCTGTTCTTTCGTTGCTTTTATACTGATGTTATTTAAAAAACCTGCTTTTCAAATCATTAGATCTCTTGCATAATTAGAATAAACAACTATATGATCGGGTGCTCTTAACTTCTTGTCCTTTCATTGCTTTTGTATGATTTGCTATCCAAAAAACCATTGCTCTTTACATCCTTCACTGGTTTGACAGTGCAACAGTTTGATGATATTTACGATAAAGAAATAACAAAAAGATATCATAAACATGAGATTAAGCGTTTATCTGCTAGAAAAGATAGAGAACGAGCTATGGGCGCAGGCAGGCCTTTCAAACTGGACCTAGAAAATAGGTTTCTTATGCTTTTAGTATATTATCGGCTTTACATCACATACACATTAGATGGCTTTCTATTTGATTTGGATCAGAGTAACATCTGCACAGATATACAAAAGATTGAAAGTTTGGTAAGGCAATGTATACCCATCCCTCAGAAATTATACAACATAATAGAGACTCCGAACTCCTGATGAAGTAGAGAAATATTTTCATGGTTTTCTTGTTTTCATAGATTCCACAGAACCGCAAATTCCAATACCAATGGATAATAAAAGAAAGAAAACTTTCTATTCAGGCAAAAAGAAAAGATATACAATGAAGACCCAGTTGATGGTTAACAACCGAGGTATTATCATTCATAAAACAAATAATAAGAAAGGAAAAAGGCATGACTATATATTCAATATATAAAAGAATCATCCCATTACTCCCAATGAGGTTGTTAATAGATCTCTTGCATAATTAGCACCATTAGAAAAATTTCTAAAAAGTAGACATCACTCAATTATAAAGCGCAAATTAAAGTATAAATATTATAAAAAATTACTGACAATCTATAAAATTTTGATACGTGTCTAATTATGCAAGATCTAATCTATTGTATTAATGTCTATTTCTTTTGAAATCCTCAACAAGGTAAAATATCTTATCCAGTTTATAATATTGAAATGTTAACATTATTTGCAATGATTATAAATAAATCAATAGTATTAGAAATAAAATCTATTATATATATCAAAATATATGAAAGCAGCAATTTTTGAAAAACCTGGTTTGGATAATTTAAAAGTTGCAGATAATGTAGAACTTCCCAATGTTGGAGACCATGATATTCTTATTAAAGTTCACCAATGCGGTGTCAATCCTATTGACTATAAGATAATCTCAGGTTTGGTTCCCGCCAAACCTATGCCACATATACCAGGTTGCGAAATAAGTGGAATAATAGAAAAAATAGGAAGTCATGTAGTAGATGACAATTTAAGTAAAGGCGATAAGGTAATAGTTCACAGCAGATTGTCTGATGGAACATGTGATATGTGCCTTAACGGCCTGGACATGTTATGCAGAAATGGTGGAATAATAGGTGCTATCACTAACGGAGGATTTGCCGAATATATAGCAATACCACAAAGATCTGTATTTAAAATTCCAGAAAAAATGGAATGGGATATGGCAGCAAGCCTACCTGTAACCACATTAACTTCATTTCATGCCCTAAAAGAGGCATCACTAAAATTCAATGAATATATTCTGATATTCGGAGCATCTGGAAATACTGGCATGATGGCTATCCAATTTGCCAAGAGAATGGGTGCAAAGGTCATTGCGGTATCCAAACATGAATGGATAAAGGATTTTGGAGCAGATTACATTATTAGGGAATATGATAAGGTAGTAGAAAAAGTTAAGGAAATTACAAATGGAAAGATGGCCGATGTTGTTCTAAATTCAGTAGGAATTGAAACTTGGGATACTAGCATTAATTGTGTAGGTACAAATGGGAGGCTGGTGTCATTTGGAGGGTTAACAGGTTCAGATGTCAAGATAAATGTTCAATCATTGTATCAGAGACAAGTAAAGTTAATAGGTTCAAATGGAGGAACCCTAGGAGAGATACAAGAGCTTATTGATATATCCGAAGGACTAAAAAAAACAAAAACGTGGAAACGATTCAAACTTGATGAAATAAAAGAAGCTATAAAATCACTATCATCAAAAGAAAGAGACGGTAGAATATTAGTGGAGATTGATTAATAAATTTGATTATATAAGATAATGCATCTTTTTTTCATAATTCAAATTTGAGTAATATTAAAATTATTAATGATAACCTGCAGTTCCCGTATATATGCCGAAGCCCCTAAGAATTAATGTGATCTACAAAACAATGATAAATAACACAATTGAATTATGGGATTACATTCATTTTAAATTACATTCTCTGGGCCCGCTACGATATTGAACACTTTTACCTCAATTACAGTATGGTGGAATCATGTAAATGGGTATCACATTAATATTTGTTAATGATAATTATAAAAGTGATAGATGCCGCTGCTGCTACTACTGCTACTCTTGCCTTTATATTAATTATAATAGATCTCTTGCATAATTACTTGCAAACAACTTTATTACTACTAGTTTATCATCAACCTGTTCTCTCTTTGCTTTTATAGGCGAGGTTATCCAAAAAACCATCCAATTCCATTGATCCATCTAGACTCGTCATCATTGTTGTCATATTGATATCATTGGGACCGTATTTTAGCACCATTATAGATATGGACCGAGTGGGATATGCGGCAAAAATGACATGTAACTTTCTCCTAGAATTATTTCTTTATACCCCTATTAGTTAGTTAGACTATAGTAATCCTTGCATAACATTAATTGTATCTTATCAATATAGATCATTATTGAAGCAGGCCCTGAGGGATGTAATTCAAAAATGAATGAAATCCAAATATTGTATATTGTAAAAATTTATCTATTTTGAAAAAATGGTTTTTAGATTGTCTTTTTGATACTTGGTCTATAAATATTTCAAATGATGATTTCCTATTTCTTCTCCTTAAGGATTTATCAAATACTTTATCAGTTAGGATTTTTTATATTTTTTGAAGATAATTGGCCTTTAAATGTAGATTGTAATCTACAATTTGAAGAAGAAAGACGTTTAGAGATTCATAAAAAGGTTCATGATCGAAAATCAAAAGTGTCTGAACATGGTAGTCCATGATTTAATGATGACAGGGTAAGAGGCGGCAATGAAATCTGAAAAATTTTAGACTCTTCTTTGTCTTTAACTACGACTTCCTAAATCCATAAATATTATTTTTCCAATATGAATACATTTGACATATTCTACTGAAGGGACATCTGAAGGAAACATTTACTTTTTGGATTAAAGGGTATTATGGAGAAATGAATCTAAAACAGGCATCATACATGGAAAAGTGATATAAACACAAACAATTACCACTAAAAGAGTATTAAGAAATGACTATACAATAAGACTTGAGGATATTGTAGACATTGTAATAACTAACAAAAAAATATGTGGAATATATTACCTTTTTTATTTTAAGCCCAAGGCTATTATTAATACTATGTAGGATAACACATGGTTAAAGTCTAATTCGCATTTAGTGACTATTAAGCTTGTGTTATAGGAGGCCGAAATGATTATGACGTAGATTAATACGACATGAAAAATCAAAGAACTATGAACATCAGAAGTTTTTAAATATGTTCAAAGTTAGAAGTTATTTTAATGGTGTCATCAAGATCCTTGTTCATTTAATCTTTCAATTCTTTATTATGATAATCAACAAACAGATTTAACCAATTCTTTACATGTTTCAATTTGCATTTCGTTCTTCGACATGGAAAATAGTCATCAAAGATTCTTCGGTCCTATCCTTTATGTATTGCATCGTTCTCTCAATAATGATCTTTTCTCATAAGAGGAATGAATATGATGATTCACTTTTAAAAATTTGCATGCTTGTGGTGGATACCACGTGCCACCATCATGTTGAAACTGATGAATGTTTATCATAAACTTTAGTTAAACCCGAGATAAACTTCCTGCTACAAACATATTTCGCTCCTTGGATATGTCAAATCCAAGGATTCTTTTATCCCAAGATTCGATAGCAATCCATCTAACCAAATATATTCAGAACCAACCTTAATCAGAGTTTCATCAATTATAATAACATTCCATCTTTTTTCTTCCTATTCTTGTAGCACTTGGTGAACAAATGAGATTGCAATTGACCCTTCACCTACTGCCGAAGCAACACGCTTGATGCTGCCACCTCGAACATCACCTACTGCAAAGACTCCTGGCAGACTAGTTTCAAGCAAGTAAGGCTGACGGGCAAGTGGCCACCCTGCAGCAATAAGGTTTTCTGGCAATAGATCAAGGACCGTCTTAATGAAACCTTTTGTATCAAGTGCTACGCAACCATCAAGCCAACGGGTGTTTGGAGTAGCGCCTGTCATGAGAAATACGTGACCAATCTTATACTCATCGGTTTGCCCTGTTTGATTATTTCGACAGAGAACAGATTCAAGATGTTTATCACCATCCAATGTTACGATCTCTGTGTTTGGCCAAAGTACAATCGTAGGCGTCTCTTCGATCTGGCGAATCAAGTAGCGCGACATGCTCTTGGTCAAACCATCCGATCTGACGAGCAAGTGAACGCGCTTTGCCTTCTTTGATAGAAAGACGCAGCCTGTCCTGCTGAATTTCCTCCTCCAACTACAATCACTTCACCTCCATCACAGGATTGTGCCTCCACAAGTGTCGTCGCATAATAGATACCAAGGCCTTCAAAGCGTGACAAGTTTATCAATGTTGGTCTCCGATACTCTGCTCCTGTCGCAATCATGATAGTACGTGCAGGAATTTGAGCACCGTTCTCAACTTCTATGATGTATGGTTTGCGTTCGCAGATGAGTCGTATGCCTTTGGATATGAGTATCTCCGCTCCGAACTTTTGAGCCTGAATGTATGCCCTATTTGTGAGATCTTGACCTGTGATACCGGAGGGAAATCCCAAGTAATTTTCGATTCTAGATTTGAACCTGCCTGGCCACCAGGTGTACCTGTTTCCAGCACTAAAACGTCAAGCCCTTCTGAAGCACCATATACAGCCGCAGCTAACCCTGAAGGACCTGCTCCGATGATAACTAGATCTCGAACCTTGGTTTGATCAATAGCATCATTAAAGCCCAGGCAATCTGCGATTTCCTGGTTACTGGGATTCCGAAGTAATAATCTTACCTCGATATATCAACACTGGTAACTCACTGCAGGTAATATGGAAATTATCTAACATATTCTCTATGTCATGGTCACGCTCCAGGTCAATGTAGGAGTAAGGATATCCATTACGCACTAGGAATTCTTTGATCCGAAGCGTATCGGCGAGAGTAGATTGATCCAATGAGAATAGCATCTCCAATGCCAGCTGCCAATAACTCAAGCCTTCGTAGAACAAAAGCCCTCATCATGATATCGCCAAGTTCAGCATCGGTTTGCACCAAAGCCAACATATGTTGCCTATCTAGTTCAATCACCTCACCTGATTTTGTGACACGCCAGCGACATAGAGTTGGGCGTCCTGAGAGAGTGTTGACCTCGCCTGTGAATTGACCTGCGTCATAGACGGTGACCAGGGTCTCGGTCGAGTCTGTAGCAGCGGTCACTATCTCTATCTCACCTGAAATTACCACAAAAAATGGTATGGAAATATTTCCCTGCTCTACGAGCACTTCATCACGCAGGATTGTACGCATATGTCCATGGGCTGCAATACGGCGAATCTGTACTGGCGTTAATTTCGGAAAAATCTTTTCAATACGAGACCTTGTTAGCGGAAGTCCCCTGCGTATATTACTCATAGATCTCATTCCTATTCGATTGATCTCTTCTTCTCCAAATCATTGCTCGAATGTTTTGATATCATCTAATCGACATGCTATCATATGACTTAAAATAGCATTGAATAAGTTCATAGTGAAATTCGATATTTGATATGAAACTATTAATATTCATATTTGTATAATGTATCCATTATTATTAAATTAGAATTATAGATCTATACCGTTTTAACATAAAAATTAATGATTTTGAATCTACGATTGACTATTTCTTTTTTCTATTTGCCATACTACAACAGCAAAAATTAATCAATAAATTAAATAAAAATCATCATCTTCATCAAGATATCGAGATTACAACAGCAACAGCAACAGCAACAAATAAAACATTATCCGACTAAATGTGAGTTGTATTATACGATGTCAAAAAAGGTCATAAGATACAATAACTATTGTAAATAACGTCTTTCGGATTCTTCAATTGGATAATCATTAGCACTCATATCCCGAATACGCATAAGACCATCGTTGTCAAATTCCCAATGCTCATTGCCATGAGTTCATATCCATTGGTTAGGATTATCTGCATCTCTCCATTCATACTCAAACCTCACAGAAATTCTATTTCCTGTATAACACTATAGCTCCTTCATCAGGTGATAGTCTAGCTCTTTAGACCATTTTCTTTCAGAAACTCTATAATTGCTTCCTGCCATCAAAAAACTCTATACGATTACACCATTGTGAATCTATCGTATATGCTTGTGCTACAAGTTCGGGATTACATGTATTCCAAGCATCTTGAGCAGCTTTACTTTGCTCTGGCCGTTTCTTCAGTAAAAGGAGGTTTTATGTCGGTTGGTTTTATCATTGTGACTTATAGTTAAGAGTTCATTTTAATATATCAATTTACAATTTAATAGCACTTTTATTGTAACTGGCCCGGAGGGATGTGATTCAAAAGTGAATGGAATCTAAAATTTAACATGGTAATATAGAAGTATTATTCTTGAAATAGAATCATCTATCGGTGCTACAATAAGAATGCTGGGTCTTCTTCAAAGATGTGTCACTAGTAGTCATACCACGAAATTAAATCATACTTTATCATCGTCTTATACTGTAGCCATGGTGATAATACGGGAGTTGATCTGTCAATTATTATGAGGATTTGAGATGAACTATCCATAAAAACATCCAATTATTTATTGATAACCAACGACATATAATTATAGATGGATTTATATTTGAATTTGTTCGATTTCATTTATTTAGCCTCATCCTACTTATGGAGGATAACCTTTATAGTAAAATTATCCGCAATTGGAATGAATTTATTGAATATTTACCAAATGAGGATAAACAACTATTGCTTGAAATCACAAGTGGATGCTACTTAAAACACAAGAATCTATAAAGGCTTGTGGACTCTCAAATTTTGAATTATCTAATGGACTGTTAATATCAATGTTAATAGAACTACAAATTCAGATTAATAAAATAAGTATGAATATACTCGCTAATACACAAGTCCAGAGAATGATGTATTATGATACCAGTTTAATAATTATATCCGACTATGAATAAATTACAATAAATTCTGTATCTTGCATATTATATCTGAATTCGATATAGATAATTATAAAAAAATTCATTTATAGTCTGTATCTCTTGTGTCGCTTTATAAAATTTTAACAGTGCTTTATTGCATGATTTAGTAAATCGTTTTTTATTAACGCTTTAGTTTTACCGATGTGATGTAATTAGTCAAAATTTAATTAGTCTTGATATGAATGAAGTGTAGTTTTAACTATTTTTCGAATCATGCTACAAAGCACATGTATCATAATCACTTGTTATATCATGCGATGGTTGAAAAGAAACTATACAATACGGAATATTATTTTGACTTGGTAAGCTTTCCCATACTGACTTTTGGTTTTATTTACACAAAAATCAAAGCAATACCATTATATAAGATTATATCCAAGATAATTCTTCGATTTCAAGGTTTGCAAATAGCAAGAATATTCATCTGCTATCATGGTTATACTTAAGTCAACACGATGATTGATAAAAGACCAAAATATATGACCAGAACAATAATAACAATATCCAAGCCCATCGATCCCTTGGCTCAGTAAAGTTAAGGAAAAAGATTAGACTATGTATTGTTTATTAAATATGATACATTAAATAAGAAAAAGAACAGAGCCTGAAGATATTGTATATCTTTTACATCTATAATTCAGCGGTCTTTCGTTAAGAAATACCTCTAAAGCCAGATCAAGATTTGTTCAAAGAAGTCATAGTGCGATAAGGGATTGGATACAAAGGTACAAACCTGAAAGATTATTTTATAAAAAAAACCAAAATCTCAGAATTAATATTCGATGAAACTTAAATCAAAATTGTTGGCTCTGAATACATTTGACTATGGATAGCCATAGAACCTGGCAATAGAAAGATTGTAGGATTAAGAATATCCAAGGAGAAGAATATGTTTGTGGTAGCAGAAAGATTTCTGTCAGATATCGTCTATAAACATGGTCAACATCCAGTTTCAACAGGTGGAGGTACCTGGTATCCACAAGCATGTAGGTTCTTGAAATTAATCCATCATATTCACACATCCTATGAGAAAAGCATCATTGAAAGGACAATGGTATACATAAAGGATAGAACCAAAGAATGCTTTGATGACTGTT
>CAWISD010000085.1:0-61246 GCA_963838615.1 uncultured Nitrososphaeraceae archaeon | reverse complement strand
ACTCTATTGAGTTCTTGATTCTTATAATCTTTGATTTTATGATGGATTTTCTAAATAGATATCATCTTGTTATACAATGATGCTTTTAACATCATTTCCTGTATCATATTTTTCAGTCTAACCGAATAAACATATTCACCATCAAACATTCTTTTTATAGATGAGAATACGGTTTCAACAATCCATCTTTGTCCATAGCTTACAATGCTATCCTTCCAGTTTTGTAAATCATTTCTTTGTGCCAAAACTGATAGATTTCTAAGGATGTTCCCTTTTTTCCATCTCACTCTAGCATTCTTTTTCTTACTTTAATGCATGGCATAATTCCATTGTTTTCTATATACCTAAAAATCTCATTACCTTCATAAGCGCCATCATCACCGAATAGTTTGCCTATTGCTGTTGTTGTTGTTGTTGTTGACATGTCATCAGATTTTAAAATATTTTCAACCAATTCTGGTAACGCTTTGCTGTCATCATGAATGTGCTCATCGTCTGCGGTTACCTTCATGGAAAGTATTTTCTTGGTCTTCACATTAACTGCTACTATATGTATTTTTAAATATCCTTTCTTTTTTACATGCCATTTGTCTCTCATCCATTGACCTCTATTGGTAACCTTGATACCGGTACTATCTATTGCGATGATGATATATTCGTCCTTGAATTCCTTGTTTTTGCTATCTGTCTCTTTTATCGTGATGTCCAGCCTGTTTATTCTTCTATGTTTATTGTAGTATAATCCGGGATGGAAATTACTTTTCCTTTAGCATGTCCTCTTGTACAATACCTTCTTTAGTTTGTCTATAAGGAAGTCGAAATATGCTTTAGCATAACCAAGCAAAAGAAGAAAGGTATTGGGATAATGAAATGGTTCCTAATCCAACCTTGTCTTTATTCATATCTTTTAATTCTGTATCCCAGTTGTTAATAATATCAAATCCTAGCAGTATTTCGCCCGTCTAACTAGAGATTGGTTGTAGATGGACCATTTCATATGTTTGTTGGAAGGTGTTAGCTAAATGTATTTGAAAATGAGGAATCATGCAACAAAGCACTTGCAACTCTGTTAACTTAAGAAAAACATATATTTTGAAGATAATTCTTTATTTCATTAATGAGTTTTAAAAGAAACAGATAAGGAATATCCTCAAATCATATTGGTTATGAATTATATTTTTTATTTAAAATATCTTATTTTGGAATTAATATCAAGCATATATGCTTTATCGTAAGGAATTTGTAGAATACTTAAAATTGGATTTGGATTTTAGTAAAAATAGAAAATTTTAGGTTACCTTTCATCAATTTTATTTTTTTAATGGAAATGGTTAAATTATGCTATCAATTTTTTATAATAAAATGCCTTGGTAGCTCAGCCTGGGTAGAGCGTTGCCTTGGTAAGGCAAAGGTCGCGGGTCCAAATCCCGCTCAAGGCTTTTCCTTTCAAAAAGAAATTCTAATATTGGATAAACACCACAGTAGTAAATCTTGGAAAAGAAAAATATGATTATCATTATACAACCATTATCAAAAAACAATCCATAGAACAAACTACTAGGACAGGCGAATATTTGGATTGGTTTAAAAAATAAGTTTTACTTTCCACATTTATTCTTCTATTAACACAACCTATGCTTTGCCTGGCTTTTATTTGACCTGGATCAAAATAACATCTGCAGAGAATAGGAAAAATAAAATTATAATATTATTTCTACCACTTAAAAAAATATTCAAAAGAACAAATAGGTTGAGAACATCTTAAAAGATTGAAAATAGAGTGGAATAAAACATGATTATCCTTTATAGAAAGTAAAATCATTAAATCTAAGTTCTATCCTAATGTGTTTTATTGTCATATAAATAATGGTTCCCTCAAAAAGAGAATCTGACAAGGATTTTTGAATTCGAATACTTGGGATGATGGATATCATTTACGATCATGTGTTAAAACCATATGCTGTGTTATATTCGAGTTCTTTTCCTTTTTCTTATTGGAGCCTATCCCAAAATTCGATAAGATTATAGCTCTTTATTTCCATTTCTAAACTGTGACCTAGTATCCAGAAGGAAGAGGAAACAAGGAATGTTAACGATTATCGTCCCACCCCGCCCATCAAAAGGATTCCAGATGAATTATGAATGAGATTTAAAAGGTCCTGCCTAAAGAAAAATACTCCAAAACAGTTGGTGGTCGACCAATCGTACCATACAGAAAAGTGCTGATGGAATCCTCTATGTACTGAGAACAGGATGCCAGTGGAAAATGTTACATAAAGAACATGGTTCAGGTTCAACATTATAGATGATTTCAAGAATGAAATGGCATGAATGTATTCGAAAACATTTGGATTAAACTATTGAAAATCTATGATGGAATGATTGGTATTAACTGGACATGGCAGTCAATTGATTCTATATCTATAAAGTCACCTTTAGTGGGGGGGACGATGACTGCAAGAAAAAATCCCACCAGTGATAGAAGTAAACTGGGCACAAAAGGCACATTTTAACAGATTAGCAAAGGAATTCCTCTGTCTGCAGTTATTTCTTCAGCCAAAACCAATGACATAAAACTGGTAACAGATGTGGTTGATAACCACATTATCAACCACATCTGTTACCAGTTTTATGTCATTGGTTTTGGCTGAAGATATAACTGCAGACAGAGGAATTCCTTGCTTATCTGTTAAAATGTGCCTTTTGTGCCCAGTTTACTTCTATCAATGGTGGGATTATTTCCTGCAGTCATCGCCCCCCCCCATAAAGGCGACTTTATAGATATAGAATCAATTGACTGCTATGTCCAGTTAATACCAATCATTCTATCATAGATTTTCAATAGTTTAATCCAAATGTTTTTGAATATATTCATGCCATTTCATTCTTGAAATCATCTATGACATGTTGAACCTGAACCATGTTCTTTATGTAACATTTTCCACTGGCATCCTGTTCTCAGTACATAGAGGATTCCATCAAGCACTTTTCTGTATGGTACGATTGGTCGACCACCAACTGTTTTGGATGATTTTTCTTTAGGCAGGACCTTTTTAATCTCATCCCATAATTCATCTGGAATCCTTTTGATGGGCGGGGTGGGACGATAATCGTTAACATTCCTTGTTTCCTCTTCCTTCTGGATACAGGTCACAGTTTAGAAATAGAAATAAAGAGTCTATAATCTTATCGAATTTTGGGATAGGCTCAATAAGAAAAAGGAAAAGAACTCCGAATATAACACAGCATATGGTTTTAACACATGATTGTAAATTATATCCATCATCCCAAGTATTCGAATTCAAAA
Source organism: uncultured Nitrososphaeraceae archaeon (assembly GCA_963838615.1). Lineage (GTDB taxonomy): Archaea > Thermoproteota > Nitrososphaeria > Nitrososphaerales > Nitrososphaeraceae > Nitrosocosmicus. The sequence goes on along the minus strand of CAWISD010000085.1, from coordinate 57,939 downwards.
ATCCTTGTCAGATTCTCTTTTGAGGGAACCATTATTTATATGACAATAAAACACATTAGGATAGAACTTAGATTTAATGATTTTACTTTCTATAAAGGATAATCATGTTTTATTCCACTCTATTTTCAATCTTTTAAGATGTTCTCAACCTATTTGTTCTTTTGAATATTTTTTTAAGTGGTAGAAATAATATTATAATTTTATTTTTCCTATTCTCTGCAGATGTTATTTTGATCCAACTAAATAAAAGCCAGGCAAAGCATAGGTTGTGTTAATAGAAGAATAAATGTGGAAATTAGAAACTTATTTTTTAAACCAATCCAAATATTGGTCCTAGTAGTTTGTTCTATAGATTGTTTTTTGATAATGGTTGTATAATGATAATCATATTTTTCTTTTCCAAGATTTACTACTGTGGTGTTTATCCAATATTAGAATTTCTTTTTGAAAGGAAAAGCCTTGAGCGGGATTTGGACCCGCGACCTTTGCCTTACCAAGGCAACGCTCTACCCAGGCCAAGCTACCAAGGCATTTTATTATAAAAAATTGATAGCATAATTTAACCATTTCCATTAAAAAAATAAAATTGATGAAAGGTAACCTAAAATTTTCTATTTTTACTAAAATCCAAATCCAATTTTAAGATTCTACAAATTCCTTACGATAAAGCATATATGCTTGATATTAATTCCAAAATAAGATATTTTAAATAAAAAATATAATTCATAACCAATATGATTTGAGAATATTCCTCATCTGTTTCTTTTAAAACTCATTAATGAAATAAAGAATTATCTTCAAACTATATGTTTTTCTTAAGTTAACAGAGTTGCAAGTGCTTTGTTGCATGATTCCCCCTTTCCAAATACATTTCACTAACATCTGCCAACAAATTGTATGAATTGGTCCACCTACAACCAATCTCTAGTTAAACGTGGTGAAATACTGATAGGATTTGATGTTATTGATAACTGGGATACAGAATTAAAAGAGATGAATAAAGATAAAGTTGGTGAACCATTTCATTATCCTGACACCTTTCTTCTTTTACTTGGATATGTCAAAGTATATTTTCATTTGCCATTTAGACAAACCAGAGAGGTATTGCACAAGGCCATGCTAAAGGAAAAGTACCTTCTATTCCTAATTACACTACAATAAGCAGCGAAGAATAAACAAGTTAGACCTCAAGATAAAAGAGGATGACAAAAGTAAGGAATTTGAAGATGAGTATATCACAATTGCAATAGACAGTACAGGAATAAAGGTTACCAACAGAGGTCAATGGATGCAAGATAAATGGAATGTAAAAATAAGAAAGGATATTTAAAAATACATGTAGTAGCAGTTAATGTGAAGACCAAGAAAATACTTTCTATGAAGGTAACTGCAGACGAACATATTCATGACAGTAAGGCATTACCATAATTGGTTGAAATATTGTAAAATCTGATACATGGCAATAACAATAGCAATAGGCAAACTATTGTGATGATGGTGCTTATGAAGGTAATGAGATTTTTAGGTATCTAGAAAACAATGGAATCTTGCTTTGTATTAAAGTAAGAAAAGAATGCTAGAGTGAGATGGAAAAAAGGGAACATCCTTAGAAATCTATCAGTTTTGGCACAAAGAAATGATTTACAAAACTGGAAAGATAGCATTGTAAGCTATGGACAAAGATGGATTGTTGAAACCATATTTTCATCTATAAAAAGAATGTTTGGTGGTGAATATGTTTATTCGGTTAGACTGAAAAATATGATACAGGAAATGATATTAAAAGCATCACTGTATAATAAGATGATATCTATTTAGAAAACCATCATAAAATCAAAGATTATAGGAATCATGCAACAAAGCAAGAACTCAATAAAGGATATAAAAATTAAAAGAATCCATAAGTTATAATGTGATATAGACAAGAAAAAAAGATACAATATTGGAAAAAAAACAAATTCCAAACATCTTGATGGATATACCATTGAATATTTCTCATCCGCAAGACAAATACCACAGCTTATTTGATTCCGGATATCCTTTTTATGTTATATTAAAGAATATTACTTTCTTTAATAAATCATAATTATTGGAAACAATTTTGGTCAAAGGTCCCATATTACTAAAAGTTAGAGGAGAATGTGAAATATTAGGGGTTAAGTTTAAAAATACTTTTATTTTATACAACAATAACAAATATCTTCCAATTGAAAAGTACAAAGATACGATAATAACTGCAAAAAAAGGTTCAAATTATGTAGATCCCAAAAAAAAAACAACAGTAGATCAAAACCAAATTGGAACAAGAATATGGAATGATATTATAAATTCGATTGAAAAAACAAATAGAAAGAGAGATAATAATCATTGGCTCTTCAGATACAGGTAAATCCACATTAACTTTATTTATAGCAAATAAATTGATAAGCAAATGTTTAGAACCAATTATAATAGATTCAGATATTGGTCAAGGTGAATTATCACCTCCAGCATGCATAGGGGCAACAAGACTATTCAAACAAACAATAGATCTTGCAAAATGCAATCCAACTTATATCAATTTCATAGGAGATATACAACCAATCGGATATGAACAAAGAATAATAAATTGCATAATGAGAACTCAGGACAAATTATATACAAAAGACAACATAATACTAATAAATACAGATGGTTATGTCAACAATAGTGAAAAAAACTACAAAATAGAGTTGATAGAAAAGGTAAAACCGGATTGTATTATTTGTATGAAAGAAAATGGCCAAATTATTGATCTCTTCAAGACAATAAAAGAAAGGTTTTCAAAAAACTTCAATATACAAATACTAGAAGGACAACCACCACATAAAGAAATTCAGAAATCTCTTTCGGATAGAAGAGAAAAAAGATTAATAAAATATTCCACACTTTATAAAACATTTACAAAGAATGTTTTTATTTCCAAACAAAAATTAAACGCCATATATTACAAAGACAAATTTTTTTTGTTAAAAAAAATATCCTATATAGACAATATTAACAGAATAGAAACAAATAGTACAATTATCGAAGATCTCCTAAATGACAGTTTTTTTATAAGAAATCGTTTTGTGGGATTATCTCTAAAAGAAGATTATGAAAAAATTATTGGATTTGGTATAATAAAAAATTTTAAGAATGGTTTTTTTTTAATTCAATCATCCATTTATAAATTCGATCATATTTTTATAAGCGACATAAAACTATATTTCAATAGGAACACTCTACAACCTAATTAAAGATACGACCTTTTAGTAGCATCAAAATTAAACGCATTCAAATATAACTTTAATCAAATCAAATCATAAATTAGTTAGATAATCCATTAAATATTATTGAGGGAGCATGAAAATAAAAATAACGACCCTATTAAAAACGATATTTGTATTATTTGTAAAAACAACCTAACCAAAGAAAATACAAAAGTAAAAGAAAATCAAAAATACAACAAATATAAAAAAATAATTTGTTCTAATTGCTTTAAAGATTATTATCCATAGATAGATTTAATCAAATCAAATCATAAATTAGTTAGATAATTTGTACAAGTATATATAACAATAAATTGACCTTACGTTACATCAATAAAACTAAAGCGTTAATAAAAAACGATTACTGAATCATGCAACAAAGCATATCTAGAGAACAACACTTCACTTTGCATCAAAAAAATAAAAGTTCAAATAATATATAGGATATGTAATGGGGCAGCCTACTAGTACCAACACAGATAAAAGGCCCCATCTCAAATCTTACCAAATCCACCACGTAGACGTAACAGCATGGCTGAGCTGCCTTAGGGTTGCTCCCTCCCGGACCTCACCCATTTCGACAATACACAGTCAAGGCTACACCTTCATGTAGTTTGCTGTTCATAGCCATCCGATACGGCATGATTTCATACTGGTCAGATAAGCAGGAATCCTCCCATCCATGAATTTACCTAGTAGTTGCTGGTCTCAGCATAAAGCCGATTTCTGATAGAGGGTACGGCTAGCACCCCGACCCTACCTACCCCAAATAACTCATTAATATATTCAAATATAATTTTATTGGAAAGGCAATAACTAGGAAATCAAGAAAACTAAATTAAAGATAACTATAAAAATTTAAAAGAAATAAAAAAATGGATTATATAGGATTTACATCATACCATCCATTCCACCTGGTGGCATTCCGCCCATTCCACCTGGTGGCATTCCGCCGCCTCCTGCAGATTTGCTTGATGCAATAACATCATCGATCCTTAAAATCATAGAAGCGACCTCTGTAGCAGATTTTATAATTTGCTCTTTTACTGATAATGGCTCTACAATATCAAGTTCAGACATGTCTGCAATTCTGGAGTTACGTGCATCTATACCAGCCCATGTTGACCCTTTACTCTGCCTAGATCTCAACTCAGTCATTGTATCAATTGAATCCATACCTGCATTTTCGGCCAAGGTCAAAGGAATGACTTCCAAAGATTCTGCAAATTTTTCTGCTGCCAGTTGTTCTCGTCCTGACAAAAGTACTTGTCCATTCTTTTAACTTGTTTGAAACATATGCTTCAGGAGATCCTCCACCAGCAACAATCAATGGTTTTTCCAGAACATCTTTTGTTACCATTAAAGCATCATGAACTGATCTATCTGCTTCATCTACAACTCTTTGGGAGCCACCGCGAATAAGAATTGTAACAGCCTTTGGATTTTTACATCCTTCAATAAATACCCATTTATCTGTTTCAACTTTTCGTTCTTCAACCAAATCACTTTCACCCAAATCTTTTGAAGTCATGTCATCCAAATTATTAATCACACGGGCACCAGTAGCTCTAGATAACTTTGTCATATCACTTTCTTTTACACGTCGTACTGTTAGTATAGACGATTTTGCTAAATAATGTTGTGCAATATCATCAATTCCTTTTTGACATATCACAACATTTGCACCTGCAGCATTTATCTTATCTACCATGGATTTCAACATACTATTTTCTTCATCAAGGAATCGTTTCATTTGTTCAGGAGAAGTTATATTTAATTTAGCATCAAACTCGGTTTTTTCAATTTCTAACGCGGAATTAATCAAAGCTATCTTTGCATTTTCAACACGTTTTGGCATTCCACCATGAACAACTTCTTTATCTAAAACCATTCCTTTTATTAATTTAGTATCTTTAATAGAACCACCAGATTTCTTTTCGACTTTGATATCATCCAAATCTACTTTTGTAGAATCATTTCGAATTTCTGCGACCTGTTGAGCAGCAGTTACTACAATATTAGCCAAATCAACAGAATCTTTCGATACTAACTTGGTTTGCATAGAAGTTTTGGCTATCTTTATCAATTGGTCTTTTTCTTTACCATCTACCTTCATTGCAATGCTGTTTAAAATTTCAATAGATTTAAAAGCACTTTTTCTATATCCATCTACAATAACAGTAGGATGAACATTTTTAGAAATCAACTCCTCTGCTCGCTCAATCAAAGCACCTGCTAAAACCACTACAGATGTAGTTCCATCACCTACTTCATTATCAGTGGCTTTACTTATTTCCACCATCATTTTTGCTGCAGGATGTTGGACATCTATTTCCTTTAGAATAGTTGCACCATCATTAGTTATAGTAACATCGCCTAGAGAATCTACAAGCATTTTATCCATGCCTCTTGGTCCCAAGCTTGTTCTCACTATTTCTGCAACTGTTTTTGCAGCTGTAAAATTATTCTTTTGAGCTTCTTTACCTTTGGTCTCACTGGACCCTTCTTTCAATATTAAAACCGGCATACCGCCAGCTGTACCTTGTTGAATTGACACTTCATCCATTCACCTTAAAATTATAATTAAAGGTGCGGTAATTGGTATATTAAACTTACGTAATAAACAATAGTATTAAAAGTGAAAAATACAGTTAAAAAATAAAGAAATAGAAAATAATAATCTATTCAAATAAAGAATCATATTTCCCTGCAGATATATCCGCATAAACATCTTTAGCAACTTTGTCTTCTACTTTGATTCCTAGACTTAAACAAGAACCAATTATTTCTTTAGCAGTAGATTTTATATCTTGTGCATAAGATACATCCATTTTCATTTTTGCTATTTTAACTATGCTCTCCATAGAAACATTTCCAACAAAATTAGTGCCAGCAGTACCAGAACCCTTATTAATACCAGATTCTTTAAATATAAGTGCAGCTGTTGGGGGTATACCAACCTCTACTGTAAATTTCTTGGTTTCCGAGTCCACCTCAACTTTAACTGGAACTTTCATTCCAGGAAAATCTTTAGTTTTTTCATTAATAGTATTAACCACCTGTAAAATATTAATACCCAAGTGGGCCTAGTGCAGGTCCCAATGGTGGTCCTGCACTAGCCTCACCTCCACTTACAAGAGCATTTACAATTTTTTTTTCACTCATAATTATAATCTATTATACTATGATAAATCCTCTTATAATCTTATAAAGCTCTTTTTTAAATAATTAGCATCAACTGTTACAGGAATTTGGTATGGGGAATCCAACAAAACAACAGTTGCCTCTTGTTTTTCATAATCCACCCTCATTATTTTGGCTTTCATAGATTTAAATGGCCCTGCTATAATTTCAACTGTATCATCTATAACTAACTCGGTTACCACAGGCTTTTTAATCAAATACCCTTCAAGATCTTTAAATGGCAATTCCCCTCTAATTTGACCTCTTATATGTCGTATACCATGTAAAGCTTCATATGCAATATTAGAATCTAAAGCTTCGACTATAACATACCCTTTAAAATGTTCAAGGAATAAAATCGAATAAATACCTTCTATCTTTTTAGAAGTTAGTTTGCTATGGAGCATAGAAGCAATCAAACTTTCTTGACCACCCGAAACTCTGACAACAAAAAATTTAGAATCCAAGTCGTCTTCTTCTGAGTTGGAAGTTCCTTTGTCATTTTTTTCCAGCATAGAAGATTTACTTTCGCTGTTTTCCTCACTTAATTTTTTAACATCAAGTTTGGTTTTTTTGTCCTTTTTTGTTCCTTCTTGAGAAATAGAATCAGTTTTATTTTTATTGTTATTCTTCTTATTATTTTTAGAAAATTTTGCATGATTTTTGTTATCAATATCGATGTCAACGCCATCATCATCAACATTATCAATACCTATATCATCCTCAGTATTATCGGAATCGATATCCATTAATTCCAAGTCTCCATCGCCTTCAGTGAGCTTTTTTGGCATGTTATTAAAATCATTAAACATAGTTATTTGGAATTTATAAATTTATAATAGTCGTATTTAAATAATTCATATTCTGATTAATATAAAAGATAAAATTAATCATATTTTAAAATTAATTTTTATTGATAAATAATTTTACAATTATAACATCAATAAAAGATCCAGCAAGCGATACTATGAAAAATTATCTTATTGAAGATGAAAAATTTGAAATAATAAATTATGATGCAAGGCAAGATCAAAATAACTACAATAATTTCGAAGACAGAATATAAAAAGATGTATTCTGTAGAACATCCAAACACCACTTTAATTATTACAAATCAAAATTTAATCAATATTGATAATTTAGATAAATTAGTATCCAAATGATAGTATGATAATATTTTTATCAAAACATGCATCTAAAAGCGAAACTCCAGCTTTAACATCACATAGCACTGGTAACTTTTCAGAAATTGTTTCTCTAGGTGGAAAACCGATGGAAATTGGGAATACGTTTCCTTCTTTTCAAAAACACTATATGAAAAAACTATATGAAAAAAGAAATGAATTTCCAAATTATGATTTGATTATAGAAGCAACGCATCATGGTCCAACTTCATCAATAAATCCAATGTTATTTATAGAAATTGGTTCATCAGAAATAGAATGGAATAACAAATCAACAGCATCAATAACATGTAATAGTTTATTAGATACTATAAAAGACATCGAGAAAATAAATAATTCCGACACAAATATAGGAATAGGAATAGGTGGAAACCACTATCCAAAAAAATTTAATGACCTAATTTTATTTTCTGATGTGGCCTTCGGACCTATTGTTAGCAAATACAATCTTTCTTATATAAATGAAAAAATTATAAAACAAATTATGATAAAAAGCATCGAGAAAATAAATCATATTTATATTGATGAAAATGGATTGGGAAAAGAAAAAGTAAAAATTCTAAAAATATTAGAAGATCTCAATTCAGAAATCGTCTATATCTAATTAATCGATATTAATTTTAAAATAAAATCAATCTATAAGATTTTGTAAGCGATAGAAATAAAAAACGATTAGAAAATTCGTATAAAAATAAGCAATAGGTAACACAACCAAAATGAGTGATAATAAAATAATAGTTGTAACTTCCATTATCGAAAATGACAATAAAATATTAATTTTAAAAAGAAGTGAAAAAGTAAAAAGCTTCAAACATAAATGGGCAGGAGTTAGTGGTTTTTTTGAAAAAGACGAAGATTTACTTTCAAGAGCACTAATTGAGATCTATGAAGAAACCAAAATAAAAAACAAAGACCTAATACTAAGAAAAATACTAAAACAGATAACAATAAAAATAGAAAATGAAAAAATAATAACAATTCAACCGTTCTATTTTTCATCTAAAACTAAAAATATATCGACTGATTGGGAGCATTGCGAATACAAGTGGATCAAAGAAGATCAATTAATTAATTACGATTCAGTACCAAAATTAATAGACATAATTAGTGAATGTTTTTTAACGAACAATAAATAATTTTTTTGTATAATTATATAGTAAGAATAATTTATTAACCGGGGTTTATAAAAATTCAAAAAAAGCATATTAATAATCATGAAATTTATGAATTGGGTAATAAAATACCAGATAAAAGCTAAGCATCTACTTAAATTGTAAACGCAGAGAAATCGAACTAATTTAGGTTAGGAATCCATTTTAAATAAAAATAAAGTAAAATTCTGTAAACATTTTCATGTCATGAGTGAATATATCAATGGAAACATTGGTGGGATAAATTTGGTAGAGTTAAAAAACTTCACTAAAAAAAGAAGGATTAGAGATACCTGGAAATAAATAGTTGATTTTAAGAAAAATAAAAAAAATTAAAATAAATATTTATGAAATTGAATATTGATTAATGTGCTCGAGTAACCTTAACCAATTCTCGCAAATGAGCCAAAGATTGTACCTGTGCACCATTTACTTTTTTATATAGACCCCAGAACTGTTCGTTGGTAAGGTCTTTTCTTTCTTTTAATATTTTCAAATGGCGTCTCATTGAACGTACTTTTATAACATAAACTTCTTTTTTGCCCACTCTAGCAGTTTTTTTTCCTTTTTTAGAGCCAGGACCAGTTCCATGTTTTTTCTTAATTTGTAACTTTGTTCTTGTTCTTCCTCTTGAAGTCCCTCGTGATCTTTGAAGTCCAAATAGATCCATTACTTACTAATGATCTAATATTTTCACGAGTAATTGAATCCGCTACATCATCTAATTTATCCGGTTCAAATCTAACACGATTAACACCGACTCCAAGTATTCTAGAAACCAATTCCCTTTTTTTACGAATATTAACAACCATAAATATCACTGCTATTGTTCTTTTTTATCAGATGTTTGTATTTCTGACGTAGTTGTTTTTGTTTGAGCCTTTTTTCCATTAAGCAATTTAATTCCAAGGGATTCAGCCTTGGTAATTATTTCCAATCTTTTTTTATTTCCAACGGTATGTGCAATACGTGCTGAATCTTTATTTTTATCAAGCATTAACAAATCATTAACATTGTAAACCAAATTATCTACAAAACCTGAAGGATGTAAGCCTCGAGTAATCTTTGGACCGCCATAACCAATCTTAACTAAAGCCGGATATCCCGAGAATTGCTTACGCATTTTATTATCTATGCCATCAGGTTTTCTCCAATTGACAGCTAATCTATCATATCTCCAGCTTTCTTGTCTTTTAAATTTAGGGCGGCGATCGGAAATCTTTTTACGTTGTTCAAGGAGCTCCTTATTGATTACCATAATATACCGTTTTGTTTTCCACAAATAAATAAATATGTTTCCGAAAGATAACCCAACCTAAATTGATATTATAAATTTACACAGAATCATTTTTAACTAAAAATATTATAAAAATAAAAAAATAAAAATCTTTATGCTTTACTTAAGAAAAACATATATCTTGAAGATAATTCTTTATTTCATTAACGAGTTTTAAAAGAAACAGAAGAGGAATATCCTCAAATCATATTGGTTATGAATTATATTTTTTATTTAAAAGATCTTATTTTGGAATTAATATCAAGCATATATGCTTTATCGTAAGGAATTTGTACAATCTTAAAATCGATACAACAGTACAAATTTAGAGATATTGGAAAGGAAAGCGATTGTAGAAAATTTTTTTATGTACAAATAGATAGGATAGTAATACAAGTTGCCTTAGAACTATCACGTCTTTAAGGCATTATCAGATTCTCATAGGAGGGATAGCCTTTAAATGAGTAGACATCAAGGAAGAGATAAAGAGAACATTTTTCTTTATCTATTCTTAAAAAATATCTGAGTGTAGATTCCGTTTCTTTTGTGGATAAAATAGTTTACCTGGTTGGTAATCCTGCAAATTTTGAAATGAAATCAAATCCATATTCATCTTTTATATACAAGAATAAGAAAAAAATATCATTAAATGATAATTCATATATTAAAATATTCGATAAAGGATTTGTTGACTATCCAGGTTTAAAAAAAGTAAGTGTTGACTAGAACATTTACAGAATTGGTTTAATCTATTTGTAGTTTATTACACCAAGGAAACAGGTCTACAGTAATGAGCGAACAAAGGCATAAAAGCATTTAAGAAAAAACAAGGAAAAGGATAAAAGGTTTTAATATTAACTATAATCTAATGAGCAAATATGAATTACCACCTGTTCCCTATAGCTATGACGCACTAGAACCACATATTGATGCAAAAACTATGGAAATCCACCATACAAAACATCATCAAACCTATACTAATAATCTTAATGCAGCTCTTGAAAAATGCTCACAGGAAATTCAAAATAAAGATATAATAGAAATTTTATCTCAATCTTGATCAAATACCAACCGAAGTAAAAGGAGCAATTAATTTTAATGGTGGAGGATTTGATAATCACCGAATATTTTGGAATAATTTATCTGCAAATGGAGGCGGAGAACCAAAGGGTTCAATTGCAGATGCAATAAATAGTTCATTTGAAAGCTTTGCAAATTTTAAAGAAAAATTTTCATCTGCAACAGTAGCAATTCAAGGCAGTGGTTGGGGATGGCTAGTATATAATCCATCAACTAGAAAAGTAGAATATAAAGCAATGCCAAATCAAACAAGCCCGAGAACAGAAGAATTAATACCTCTTTTAGGATGCGATGTTTGGGAACATGCATACTACTTAAAATATCAGAACAAAAGACCAGACTATGTCAATGCATGGTGGAATGTCATTAATTGGGATGATGTAAGTAGTAGGTATGATAAAGCAAAAAGATAATATCAATTATTTTTTTTTGGTTATCTCCATTTTTTGGTAAAACCCTCAATCAATTAAATCAATTCGTCCAAATCCCTCTCTCATTGTCGTATTAATATTCATTGTATAGTCATAGATCTTTTTAGAATACTCATTTAGGATTTTGTATCATATCGTCATCAATATCAGAGTTAAGATAAAAACCAGGACAATCACCAGTAAGTTGAAAAGATGCATGTACTACCATTCGATTATTTTCAAATTGACTCCATGAAAAAAAAGGATATAACCAACAAACCCCGGGTTTTTCTGGATGAAGAGTACAAGAACCATGATCGTTTAAAAATCTACAAGAAAGAGGCTTCCCATTATCTTCCTCAATTTCATCACTTTTTCTTTTCAAATTTATCATCGTTAATGTAGATATAAGTTTAGAGTTATCAGAATTATGGCCAGAATTGTTATCCCAAGATGCTACGTATGTTTCTTTTTTTATAAAATCAGATCTATTTTTATAACCCAAATTTTTTGAAATTTTTGTGATATCATCAACAGTCAATGGTAAACGACCTTGTCGAGTACAACAATTATGACAATCAGGCCATAAGCACTGCCATAGAAGAAAAAGAGAATGTCAATTATATATGGAATGTGAAATGTAACTTGATTTACTTTTATTTGATAATCCTGTAAATCGGTTCTTTTTCCCACATGTAAATCTCTAATGATCGGATCGATATTCCATTTTTTAGATAACATATCAAGAGATAAAGAAATAAGATCGGTTTCATTCGCTCCCGCATTATCACTCATAAGATGTAGAATTATAAAACCCGTTGTTTAAATGTGACTGTGACATCAATCAAAAAGATAGAAAACCAAATAAAAAGAATATGGCATTAGAAAATTATAAAACAAAAGAAATAGAAAAAGGCAAGCATGCATCTTCAACAGAAAATCGTCGGTTAGTATGGGAATATGTTATTTGGCCACTTGTGCTTGATGTCAATAGAAACTATTTTACATTAAAAGAGTATCATATGCAGAGAGATACAGTCTGTAAAGAAAAAAATATTTTACCCACAAAAATTGCTGGAGGATTTGTATCACTACTTGTAAAAGGAATATTAATTCGTGAGAAAAATATCTATTCTATTCATTATAAGATTATACCATATATGAGGAAAAAGGTTAATTTAGATTATGGTAACTGTAATCAGAGAAACAAATACCAAAAAATAATGCAAATTAATGCAAGAATAAGTATTTGGCGTTTTTTTATTAAAGATAAAATAAAATATTAGAAAGTTTAATGTTAAAAGGTAGCTCGTGAAGCCCGGTCGAACCAACAAAAACTATAAAATTGGTGCCGAATCTAGCGGTCAAACTCCAAGCAGGGCTAAGGATTTCAGGCTCTGGATCTTATAATTAGAAAAGAAACCTGGAGACAGCAGTTCGAATCTGCTCCGGGCTACTTAATATAAACAAAACAAGTGCATTAGTATACTAACTATTTATACGTCAACATAGAATGTTTATAGAAATATGATATATAGCAATAGGAAATATTAAATATGTGGGCCAGCTTTGATAATCTCTTCCGGGACCGATCCAAATTTTTTAAAATTAGCAATAAATAAATTCGACAGTCTTTTTGCGGAGAAATCATATTTCTCCTTATCATTCCAAGTGTTTTTAGGATTTAGAATTACCGAAGGCACATTAGGACAAGATGTAGGATAATCAAGGTTAAAAATACTATGGTGATCATAATCAACATCATCTAACTGTCCATTTATAGCAGATGAAACGATTAAACGAGTATATTTTAAATCGATACGTTTTCCAATACCATAAGGACCACCAGACCATCCAGTATTGATAAGATAAACTTTAGAATTGTGTTTGGTAATCTTATCGCCTAATAATTTAGCATATTCTGTCGCCCTCAAAGGCATAAAAGGAGCACCAAAGCATTGCGAGAAAGTCTCCTTTGGTTCAGTAATACCTCTTTCGGTTCCTGCCAATTTACTGGTATAACCAGACATAAAATGATACATAGCACCTTCTTTGGATAATCGAGATATTGGAGGCAATACGCCAAAAGCATCAGCAGTTAAAAAAATGATAACAGAAGGATGACCACAAATACTAGGTACAACTGCATTAGGTATAAAATCAAGAGGATAAACAACTCTAGTATTTTCCGTTAAACTACTATCAGAAAAATCAGGCTCTCGGGTGTAAGGATTTATTACCACATTTTCCATTACTGATCCAAATTTAATTGCATTCCAGATTTGCGGCTCCTTGTCTTTATTAAGATTAATGCATTTAGCATAACATCCACCCTCAAAATTGAAAACACCGGTATCTGACCATCCATGTTCATCATCACCAACTAATCTACGATTTTCATCAGTGGAAAGAGTTGTTTTTCCTGTTCCAGAAAGACCAAAAAATAATGTAGATTTGTCATCGTGGCCCAGATTTGCAGAGCAATGCATAGGAAATACTCCTTTATGCGGTAAAATGAAATTCATAATCGAAAACATAGACTTTTTTATTTCCCCAGCATAAGATGTCGAACCCATAAGAACCAATTTCTTTTTAAAACTAATTATAACAAATGTCTCAGATTTTGTCCCATCGACTTCAGGTAAAGCAGCAAAATCATTAATAGATAAAAGCGTAAATTCAGGATTGAAATTCTCAAGTTCATCTTTTTTAGGTTTTATAAAAATTTGATTTGCAAATAAGTTATGCCAAGCTTTATCAGTTATAACTCGGATAGATAAACGAGAAAATGGATCTGCTCCAACATAGCCATCAAAAACATAAAGTTTATCAGTTAACTTTTGTTCATTAATAAAATCGACCATTTTATTCAATAGATTTTCAAAGTTTTCTTCCGATATAGGATGATTAACCTTCCCCCAATCAACAGAATTTGCAGTAATCTCATCCTTTACAATAAATTTATCATCAGGGGATCGACCTGTAAATTTTCCTGTCTTCACAGACAAGGAACCGGTAAAAGACAATTCACCTTCGCGATTCATAATAACTGATTCAACTAAGTGAGGAACAGACAAATTCTTACCCGCCTCATTAATTGCCAAATCCATCTTCTAAAGTTGCTTCATAATATCAATAGTTATAATCTTTGGGGTAATTTGTTATCAAAGATATAGACTATAAAATATAAAAAAATATTTTTGTTAAGCAAATTTTTATAATTTATTACAAGACAGAAGATAAATCTTAGAAATAATTAATATCTAAATCTAAACCGTATAGAAATTAAAAGACAGTCATCCATAATATAAAAAAATATTATTTAATCAAATAATCCGATAGATCTATATTAAAAAAATATTTTAAAATACCTATATAGCTTTCTACTGGGGGTGGAATTTCATCTTCACAAACTAAATCAAGATCCCTAGCATTAAGCCATATTATTACACTTTGTAGAATATTAAGGAAACGGACATGACGATTGTCAACTACTCCTAATGATTGAATGTATTTTTCAGATAGATGCCATGATGCTGTAAAATCAATGCAGTTGCTTCCATAGATACTTTTTAACTGATCTTTGATATCCACACCTATTGTAAAAGGTTTTTTGCACAAGATAAGTGGAAAATCCACTTTATCAGGAATAAACAAATCAGGGGGTGACCAGATAGATATTATTTTAGTACCATCTTTTACATCACATTTAAATTTATGAGATAATTTTTCGTTAATCTGTTCATCAGTAAACCATGAAAAGATAACAGTAGCTTCGGAAAGAGATGATTTAACTACATCCTCATTTATTATATTTATATCCTCATTAGTTAAGTCTATTTTCGATTTAATCAAATCGACCACATCTGGATTGATATCTATACCAACAGCCTTTTTAACGCCATATTCTTTTTTTGCAATCAAAAGAGACGAATAATTATTACCTACGCCTAAATGATAAAAAACATCATCTCGGTTTAGGCCAGAAAAAGAGAACATTTTTCTAAAAAAAATATCAGGAATTATAATATCATCTCCAGAGATTATAGATGAAGGAAGAGATGAAAGAAAATCACCAATTTTCAATAATTTTATTTTTTTAATCACCTATAAAAATTAATTTCAATCCCAAGGCGCTAAATTTAAGAAAAAAGATTCGGACCACCCTATCGCTTGTTGTTTATAATTATCAAACAAGAAAAAAGAGAGAAATAACAAAACTTGAGGATAAAATATATTCTTTATATCTTTGCTTTGGCATGAGTAGGGCAATCAGTTGTTGAGAAATACATCTAAAGCCATATCTTTAGGAATAAAAATTATTATAAGAAGTATAATACAGCTAGAGAAGCGATACAAAAACACTAAGCAAAAATACTATTACATAAAAAAACAAAGATCCCAACTTCTTTTTTACTCAAAAATATGAAATTCTTAATCAAAAGTGGTTCTCAATACCTCGACTATGGATTGTCATTATTGAGCAAAATATGTTTGTGATGGCAAAGCGATTTTTATCGGGTGTTATAAAAAAAAGTATGTGAAATATTCAGTTTCAACAAGGATAGAGATATTGTGGTGCTACATAGTATATAATACATCATAGTACTCACCATAAGCCTGTCAGTTTTTAAAGTCTCGAATATCACATTCATTTTTTGTATACAAGAGTATGAAAAAAGGTATTATTGAATAAGTGATACAATACATAAAATAGCAAAAATAGAACAAAGAATGTTTTGATAATGCTGATTGATTTTCATGTAAAAAGATAAAATGTAAATTAAGTATGTTTAACAATGATTAAATCTATTTGCTAATATTACAACAAAGAGAGATAATATATTTATCTTAACTTTAAAGAGTTAATCCTAACTTATACACATAATAACCGCTTTGTTGCATGATTATGAAATTCGTTTTCTCTTGATAAAGTTATTATCAAAATAAAACTAATTCTAAATAGAGGTAACTTGAACTTGAACTGATTTTATGTAACAATAACAAAATTGAATTGGCAACAAAACACAATAGAACTTGATTAAAATTTAAAATAAAATACAATCAGATTTCCACATAAATATTATTATTTTCAACCACAATTTGATAAGTATCTTGATTCTTTAACTTTTGAGGAAACCAAATTAATTCGCCCGTTTCTACATTCCACTTTGCAGAGTGCCAAGGGCAAACTAATTCTTTATCATTAAGAATAGCACCTTCATGCAATTCGGCTCCAGCATGATTACAAATATTATTTATAGCATAATAATTTCCACTAACATTTGCTACTAAAATTTCTTTTCCACCAGCAGTGATATTTTTTAGAGAACCAGAAGGAAGATTTTCAGTGGTATCTACCAAAAATTTAGTCATATAAAATTTATAAAATAAATAAAGTATTTTAAAGTATTCCAATGGAGTCTATTACTATTATTTCTATTTCATTAAAAAAGCCTCAATAAAACAGGGCCTGCAAACTCTTCGTCGAATAGATAAAATAATATAAAGAGGATATACCACAATACGAATTAAGTAAATATCGTACTCATATGAAAAAGATCAAATCATTGCTATTGAACAGATGATATGTGGATATATTGACGACATGGTAAGAGATATCAAATTTAATCATATCCATGATTTAGAATTCAGTCTTATTACGTAAAACTGTAAAATTAAAGCACGTTGAACAGCATCAATAACTTGGGATAATAACTGCAAACCTGAAAAACACTGTAAAGGATAGCATACAACACAATAAGCATGATACATCCAAAAGTTTGAATGTAGAGATTGTAACTCTACCTTATCCTCGATATTATTTATATAAAATATAGTATATTCTAGGGATCGCCTAATGATGCAATTATATTTTAGCAGCGAATCGTTGAAAAACAATGTCGTTTTATAAAATTACGGAATATAAAGGCCACCTTTCAAACTGTTTACAATTAGATAAAGAAATACACTACATTAAAGTTCAAAATCCAAGATAAAAGCATTTATTTTTCCAATGAGGAATATTTAACGTAAAAGTCTATTTGTTTTTATAAAGTCACCATACATTGTAGAAGAATACGCAATATATCTACCCCTTTTCAAAAAGGTTTATTTTTAAAATGAACATAACCATTCAAAATACAAATCTATTAGTATAAATCATCATACAACTAATCAATAAATTCTTGATCAAGTAATTTTATTAATAAAGCTTTTTGTACATGCAATCTATTTTCTGCTTCGGTCCAAACAACTGAATGAGGACCATCAATTATTTCAGATGTAACTTCTTTGTCTCGTTTAGCTGGTAGACAATGCATAAAAATATAATCTTGTTTTGCATATTTTACCAGTTCATCGTTAACTTGATAAGTAGGTAAAAATATAGCATCTCTTTGTTGCTTTTCTTCTTCTTTTCCGATAGATACAAAAGTATCGGTAGTGATTATATCTGCGTCTTTAACAGCTTCAAACGGATCATTAGTTATCAATACAAAGCTATTATTCTTTTTACTTTCCTCTTTTGCAATATCAATTACCCACTTCAAAGGTTCAAAACCAGGTGGTGTCGATATTTTAATATTAATTCCCAATTTCGAACACCCTAGTAACAAATCATTGCAAATATTATTACCATCGCCTATGAATGCCAATGTATTACCTCGTAGTTTCTTTTTATATTCTAAAATTGTTAACAGATCTGATAATATTTGGCATGGATGAAACAAATCAGATAGACCATTTATTACAGGAATAGTAGAATATTGAGACAATTTCTCTATATCGCCATGGGAATATACTCTTGCCACAAGACAATCAAGATATAATGAAAGGGTTCTTGCAGTATCTTCTATTGATTCACCACGAGATAACTGCAAATCATTAAAAGAAAGATTAATAGCATTTCCGCCTAATTGCAATATGGCAGTTTCAAAGCTAACTCTTGTTCTTGTAGAGGGTTTCTGAAAAATCATACCAAGAATCTTTCCTCTTAATTGTGTTTTTGAACCTTGAATATTCAAAGGGTCTTTTAAATAAATTGCAAGATCTAAAATAGATAAAATTTGTTCGGATGGTAAATCACAAATGCTTAAAATATTTTTGTTCAATATTAAAAATGAAAAAATTCTTTAATTTAATGTTTTCAAAAAGAGAAAAACTATTTATTTTTTTTCTTAAACCATCCAAATAATCCCCTTTTACCACTAGATTCTGATCCATTCTCCCTATTTGTTTTTATTTTTTCTTCATCATTTAGGTTTCCATTAGACTTTTGAAGATCATCAATCTTATCTGCAGAAGAATCTACTACATTGGTATGTTTATTACTATAGGTGTTATTAAATTCTTTAAGTTCGCTTTGTGATTTGAAGTCTTTGGATAAATTGGTTGTCGTCTCAATATTACTTTCTTTTTCATTTGCTTGAATATTATCTGCAGTAATCAAATCAATACTATTTTTATCAGGTGTAGATTCAGCATCCCCCTTAAATTCGGAAATCGATTTTATTTGAGCAAGATTACTAGAAGTAGAATTTTGTTCTATTTTAGAATTATCAGTTAAAGAAACTTCATGAGATATAGATAAAGAATCAGAACCAAAAACGGTATCTACAAACTTTTCTTTATTAAAAAAAACTAAATCATCATATCCTTGCCCCATTCCAAGATATAGTATAGGTTTGGAGGTAATATATGAGATCGATATCGCAGCCCCACCCTTTGCATCAGCATCAGATTTTGTTAGAATTGCACCATCAAATTCAGTATAAGAAAAAAATTCTCTCGCTTGGTTTATAGTATCATTACCAGCAAGTGAATCGCCAACAAATAATTTTATATCAGGTTTTATAACTTTAACAATTTTGCCAATTTCATACATAAGATTTTTAGCATTTTGCATCCTTCCCGCGGTATCAATCAAAACTACATCGACATAATGCTTTTTAGCATATTCTAAAGCATCTCTTGATACAGCTGAAGGATCAGCACCATATCTTTGAGATATAATTTTTATGGAGAGGTTTTCAGCATGGGTGGTAATTTGTTCTATTGCACCTGCTCTATGAGTATCGGCTGCAGCAATCACTACAGAAAAGCCATTTTTTTTTAATAGATTTGCAACTTTAGCTGACTGTAGTTGTTTTACCAGTTCCATTAATACCAAGGAAGACGATTATAAATGGCCCACCTTTTTTCTGTTTTTTTTCTTGAATTAAACCTAGTAAATCGATGGATCCGGCCTTGGATAATATTTCCAAAAAATTATTTTTTAGTGTAGATGCAATAATTTTCTCGGCAGTTTCATTTTTTTGAATTTTCATACCAACTAGGTTGTTTTTTATTTGGAGAGAAAGATCATCAATAACCTCTTGAGATACATCACTCTCTAATAAAGCAACGTGTAAATCAAAAAGACTTTCATCCAGATCTTTTTCAGAAAGTTCTTTTTGGCTAATACTTTTAGCAGCATTAGAAAATGCACGTTTTAATTTATCAAACATATATATTTACCAACTATTAGAACATGGTCACAATAATATCCAAAAAATATCATCATAGATTAATCAAATTAATGCGGAAGATGTCCTATATTCTCAGAAACACTATGACCATGTCCTTGCATTTGGCCAACATAGGAATTGACAGCATTTTGGATTTCAGATCATACGGTAGGATATTTGTTGTTTTTGAGACAACAATTGATTTGCAGCAGTTTCAAATTCTTTTATCCGCTGTTCAATAAAATTAACAGCATCGTCTTTTTTCTTTTCAATTACTACGCCAGCACCAACATTTACAAGAACTTTTTCAATAGGATAAATGATACTTTTAACATATATTCCTATACCGAGCGGAACTAATGAGGAAGTATCCGAATCTAAAGATAAACTTTTTATTGCTTCAAAGGAGTTATGAGATTCTTCTAATAATCGATGCAACAATGACTCTTTAGATATAATATCATTATAATAAGACTCGAGTAATTTGGATTCTTGGATCATCTCGTTGACAGAATGTTCTGTCATACCACGATTATTTTCTGCACCAGTTGTTGCCATATTACAAATAACCTATACGTCCATATTATAACTTTGACTTTAAAAATATGAATTGTCATATAAGCATAAAATAGACAATAGTAATTATCGTCTGTATTATAAAATATTTATAAATATTATAGAAGTACCATAACAAAAGAAAAAACAAGATTATTTGTTTAGAAATTTATTTTTATTCGTTTTTCTTTTTCGTATCGCTTTTTGATTTGAATAGTGATTTTAAATTATTTACATTTGTTGACAATTTTTTTAAATTTTCTTCAATACTATTTATTGCAGTCATTGCGGATTTCTCTTTTTTATCTTCTGGTTTTTCAGATTTTTTTGAACTCATGTATTTTGCTAATCGTTAAAATATAAATGTAATATGTTTCTTTCCTTTAGAAAAAAGTACAATTACAACTTTAGCCAATTATAGTTAAATCATTTAATAATGATAATAATTTTATTAATTTAATTTTAAAATTATATACAAACATTCGATCTATTTCTAATATTTAATCTTTCAATCGCCTAATTATAATAACAAACAAAATTGACAAAAATATATAATATTGTAAAAAGTAAAAATCATTATTGGTACATATTTTCCTTAATGGATATGGAAATATTGGAAGACGCTTAGCTACTGCGTTTTCAAAAGATAAATCGATTGAATTGGTCGGCATAGCAAAATATTCACCAGATGAGGAAACCGAAAAAGCAATAGACAAAGGATACAAAGTTTTTGTTCCCAAAGAGATGAAAGAAGAATTTCAAAATAAGAATTACGAAGTTAGTGGTACAGTAGAAGATGCAATCAAGGAGGCAGACATCATTATTGATGCAGCAAAAGAAGGTAAAGGATTTCTTAATAAAATGAATTATTATATCCCATTAAAGAAAAAAGCTATTTTCCAAGGTGGAGAGGATAGAAATGGTAAACACGCTGTAGCAGATATAATTCATAATTCACGGGTAAACTACGATGAAACATTTGAAAAAGATTATGTAATTCAAGGAAGTTGCAACGTTACTGGAATGGGAAGAGTTATTCAACCACTTTTGGAAAATTATGGCGAATCAATTAAAAGATATGATGTCAATCTGGTCAGAAGATCGGCAGATTTAGAAGATGTAAAAGAAGTAAAAGATTCGATCGAATGGGACAAACACCCCCATCATCAAGACGATGTAAAGGATTTTATTCCGTCTATAAATTTGTATGTAGATTCATTAAAAGTCCCATCAAGAATGATGCATCTACATCAGATGACAATAAGATTTAAAGATGAACCACCATCAAAGGATAAAATTTTAGAAATCTTCAATAAAGAATATGGAATTGCAGTAATCAATAAAGCAAAAGGTACTGCAGACATAAGAAAGAAAGCCATAGAATTGAATTTTGAACATGGCGATACAGGTATGATTCACATTCATAAAGACATTTTAAAAATTCAAGACGACATTGTAAAAATATCTTATTCTGATGATCAAACTGGAATGGTGATACCAGAAAACTATATGCTAATACAATCCATGATTTTCAAAAAATCGAAATTAGACGCATTGAAACAAACAGAAAAGATATTCAATATTAAAAAGAAAAGGAAACTTTTGGAAGAAGAATTTTAAACAATATCCTTTCCCTCAATTAAAACACAAACATAAAAGATAAATAAATATTAATTAAATTTAATAATTAATAGTTTTCCATAACTAATCAATTTAAACAATTTCATTTTTTAGATTCATAAGTTACTAAGAAAATAAGGCAAATAAATAACATTGCAAAAATATTAAATTAAAATAAAAAAATAAAAAAAATATCAATTATTTTTTTATACCAAAAATTCTATCAAAATATTCAGATGGTTCTGATAATAATTCGGTTGAAGTATTTTCACCTTCTTTTATATTTGCCAAATTTCTTGCCAATTTTTTCTTGTATTCTAACTGCATTTGTCTTGCAATTTGAATACGCTGAGCTTGAGGCGACCCAGCACCATGCATAGATTCAGTTAAGTAGCCTACTGCGTTTCTTCCCAAAGTCATATTTTCAATAAGTCGAGCTATTCTAACTTTATCTTCTGTAGCAACACCCTTTTTGCCTTTTAAATACTTTTCTAAAAGAGGACCGGTTACAGGGCTTCTAAAATCTTTTTCCGAAGGCATGGTAACCATAAGACCTCCAGCTATATCTTGGGCCAGCCGTCCAATTTCATAAGGAAAACGGGTCACATTATGCTTGCAAACATTGGCAAGCATATCATCATTAATATAATTACCCGATGCTGTTTTATAGGCTTGGTGAGAGGATGCAAGTCCGCTAGCAAAAATAGTTTCATTAAGATGAGTCATTTCGGTTAATTTATCCTTAATATGAGAAGCATTTGAAATGCCGTTATATTCTGCAGCTGCAGCGGCAGCACCAATTAACACATCACCAAGCCCAGTTTTACACACATAACTTCTTCTATGATAACACGTAAATCTTTCAACTAAAGTGGATGCAAATTCTACCTCACCATCCATAAAAATTAATTCGTTTGGAATAAAAACATCATCAAAAATAATTAATGCTTCCTGACCTGAAAACTGAGAATTACCAGCATCAAGATCACCTGATTCCATACTACGAGTATCGCAAGACTGTCGCCCATAAATATAAGTAATACCTTTTGCATCTACTGGAATTGCTCCAACTATAGCATAATCTTTGTCTTCAGGTCTCAAACGCATTGTTGGCATAACAATTAACCAGTGAGAATTTATGCAGCCTGTTTGATGAGCTTTTGCTCCTTTGACATAAACACCCTTCTCATCTCTTCGTACAATATGTAAAAACATATCCGGGTCATCTTGTTGAGATGGAGAAAGACTACGATCACCTTTTACATCAGTCATTGTACCTCCAATTACAACATTTTCATATTGTATCATTTTAATAAAATTAACTAACCGATCATGATATTTTACACCATATTTCTTATCGATATCAAAAGTTGTAGAGTATAGAGAATTTAATGCATCCATTCCCACACAACGTTGAAAACAAGTACCAGTTTTTTGTCCTAACTTTCTTTGCATACGATTTTGATCAACTAAATCTTGAGGACTTTCGACAATATGTAAAAATCGGTTTACTTGTAATCCGGATAAAGAAGATTTTGTAGAACCCAAATCAGGGTCATCAACTGCCAAGTCATATGTTTCAGCGACAGCATTAATTGATGGCCTTATCATAGGATGATCTACTGGTTCTTTCACTAATTCTCCAAAAAGATAAACTTGTAAATTTCTATTTCTTAAACTTTCAATATACTCCAACCCATTTTTAATAGGCATATAATAGTTTATACGGGATGTTATTTGAATATTCGTATATAGATAGAGATCTACTCATTGATATTTTATTGAATTATTATAAACTGGTAAAGATATCTATACAGATATAACAAGTCCATTTATTAAATTGAAATTGTTTTAGTTTTAAATTCTCTAATAATATTTTCTAAAGACTATATATACTATTAAGATCTCAATTTCTTTAAGAAAATATTATATTAATCCAGATATATGAAAGCTGTATTTTATAATAAATCAAAAAAGAAAAAGAAACAATTTATCTCATAAGATCAAAATCAAAATATATTTGAATCAAATCAATCAACTTAAAAAGAATCTGATTGATGATCTTGAATTATGTGAAAAAGAAGCAGAGATATTTTTAGCATTGATAAAAGAAGAAAAAACATCATCAGAGAATTTTAAAAACCTTTTTAATGGCATAACAGAAGAAGTGATAAAAAACTGCAAAAAGCTTGAACAAAAAGGAATGATAATAGAAATTAATAAAAATGAATTTCAAGTTCTCCATCCGAGATTTGCGATAGTAAATAGATATAGAAGATTATGTGAGGAGAAAAATATTCAATTCAAAAAAAATATTAAAATTGATAACATAGGAATAATGCTCGAAAGATACCAAGATAAAAAAGATTAATGCAAGGGCTAAATATGGGAAAACCTTAAATTATCTTCAATTATGCAATCTTCAGCTTCTTCTTCCAATAACGGAGACAAAATAGTATATTATGGTGTAATAAATATCAACGAAAACGGTAAAAACATAGGAGCAGTTGATATATGGAGAAGTGTAATTACAAAAAAAATATTGTGTGAGGAGAAAAGGCTAGGTATTCTGGATATCTCAGAAGATATAGGAATGCCACGTATCAATGATAAAGAAATTTGGGCAGTTGCAATAAACAAACATAGAAAAGGAAAAGATAGGTGGAAATTAATAAAACTAAAAGAAGGAGAAAAAAAAATCGAATTTATAGATACTGATGATGAGACCAAGATATCGGTAAAGATAGAAAATTCCAAAATTGTAGATCCAGAATGGTGGAGCTTTTTAGTTTCCAAAAACATTAACAAAAGCATAGAAATTTCAGAAGAAATAGCACAAAAATGATATCAGATATTCCTGATGAATACAACAAGATTGATTTCAAAATACATATTAAAAAGGTATCAGAAGGACCAGTGGCCAGTAAGCTATCAGGATATTTTTTAATTGACAGTAATATAGTTAATTTTAAAGCAGTAGCTTTTGGGAGAATAGGTGGTCAAAATATCAATATAAAAATATCTGAAACAAAATACAATTTAATTAAAAAAATGGGTATGGATCCTGAAACAATCATGAGTTTGGTACAAAAAAAAATAATTGAAGGAGACATAACCTTTGATGAAAAAAATTTGAAAGGAAGAGAAGCGATGGAGTAATTATTGCAGGTTATAGCAATGCATTATTTAGTGCAGAACCGCAATCACAACTAGTCCTATCATCAGGTATTAATGGAATCAATTTAGAAATTATTGCTCTTGTTGTTTCCACATTCTTATGCAATGTTTCAATGATTTCTTTAGAGGATACAGGTTGTTCGGCCCAAACATCATAATCCGTTATAGTTGAAATTGACAAATAACAAATTTCACTTTCTCTTGAAAGGATACATTCAGGTATCAATGTCATTCCTATAATATCGGCATGAAATACATCCCTAAAAATTTTAGACTCGGATCGTGTAGAAAATCTTGGTCCTTCGATACAAATATATGTTCCTGTTTTATGGAACCCAATGCCCATATCATTTATACATTTTATGGCCATATTTCTCAAATCAATACAAAAAGGATCGGCCATCGAAATATGACAAACCTGAGAGCCATCAAAAAATGAATATTTTCTATTTTTTGTAAAATCAATAAATTGATCAGGTAGCATTATATCTCCAGGTTTATAATCATAGTTTAGACTTCCTACTGCAGACGGTGCGATAATTCGCTTTACTCCCAACTGCTTTAAAGCCCAAATATTTGCCCTATAATTTATCTTATGAGGCGGTATTTTATGGCCTTTTCCATGCCTAGGAATAAATGCAATTTTTTTATCATCCCACCTTCCTATAACTATAGAGTCAGAAGTAGATCCATAAGGTGTATGAGGAGTAATAACCCGCTCTTCCTGAAATAAATTATTGTCATATATTCCAGTTCCACCAATTATTGCAATTTCAACAGAATTCCCATCTTTAATTTTACTCAATTTAATAAATCACCATGGATTGAACAGAATATCCTTTATCTTGTAATATTTTTTTCCCCCCAAGTGAAGATAATTCCACCATAAATGCAAATCCAATTACATTCCCACCAAGATCTTCCACCAGTTTTGCAGCAGCAGCAGCAGTTCCACCAGTTGCCAGCAAATCATCCACAATCAACACATCTTCATTATTTTTAATAGAATCAGTTTGTAATTCCATTACTGCGTTACCATATTCAATATCATATTTTTGTTTTATGATATCTCCAGGTAATTTTCCTTCTTTTCTTATCAGGATTACCCCTAGGTTAAATTTTAATCCTAATATAGTAGATAAAATAAATCCACGTGCTTCAATTCCAGCAATATAATCTATATGATTAGTTTTATATTTATCATGGAAATACTCTCCCAATAAGTTTAATGAGTATTTATCTCTAAATACAGGTGTGATGTCTCTAAATAAAATACCTGGTTTTGGAAAATCAGGATAATTTTTAATCAAACTTTGAATATGATTTTTATCCATATCTTTAAATTTTTAATATAAATACCCATAAAAAACATTGCTAGAATAAACAACCATTAAACAATATTTATCTAGATTGTTCGCCAAATTAAGACAGAGAATCCAGATGAAATTATCCGATGCACGTAAAGACCAATATAGAAAACTTGCAAAAGAAAATATGTTTAGAAGTCGATCTGCATACAAATTATCTCAGATAAATAAATCCCATCATATTCTAAAAGAAGGAATGAAAGTTGTTGATATTGGAGCAGCTCCTGGAGGATGGTTGCAAGTCACTTCAAAAATAACAGGTCTGCGCGGAACAACTATTGGAATAGATTTAAAAGAAATAGAACCGATTCCAAATGTTATTACTATTGTTGGAAATATAGAAAATAAAGAAGACATAAATAAATTAATCAATATCTTAAATGGAAAAGCAGATATAGTACTTTCAGATTTGGCCCCTAATGTTTCTGGATTATGGGAAATGGATCAGTTAAAACAAATCGACCTTACAGAAAAAGCACTGGAATTTACCAAAATAGTATTGAAAGAAAACGGTTGTGCATTGTACAAAGTTTTTCAAGGGGAAAATACTACAGAATTTATAAATTATTTAAAAGAGTTTTTTCTAAACGTAATTATAACTAAACCTGATGCTAGCAGAAAACAAAGCAGTGAAATCTATGTATTATGCAAAAAGTTTAGAAAAAAAGACTCGACATAATAAATAACAAACATTTTTGATTGGATGATTTAGCATCAAAGTAATTTTTCTGCATATTCAAGTTTGGAAATATCGCCATATTTTTTAATCATACTCCTTAATTTTTTTTGAGCACTACCATTATCTATAGAATCCTTTGCTACAGAGAGTCCATCTTTAAACGAATTTACTACATTCCCATTCAATAATATTGCAGCACTATTTAACAATACGATATTTTCCTTGGAATTATTTGAACCAATTCCATAAATAACACGCAATGTTTCCATTATAGATTGAGATTTATTTTTAACAACAATATCGTTCAATTTAGATTTTGGTATTCCAAGATCAGAAGGATCAAGAATAGTCTTATTAAAAGAATACACACCGTCTTGGAGAAACACATGGACAATAGTATTTTTACCACTAATAGATAACTCATCCATTCCGTCATGTGAATAGACAATCATAGCATTTTTTAGTCCTAAGAATGGTACTATCTGTGGTACAATATCTAATAAAACTGGATCTGAAACACCAATTATTTGACCATATAAATTTGTACAAGGGTTACAAAGCGGGCCTATTACATTAAAGATAGTGCGTAAACCTAATTCTTTTCTTACAGTGGAGGCATTTTTTAAACCAGGATGAAACTTTGGAGCAAAAATAAAACCAAAACCAATTGATTCGATGGATTGAATAATTAGATCGGGTTCACTATCTAAATTGCAACCAACATATTCAAAGAAATCCGCACTTCCGCTTAGACTTGATGAAGATCTATTACCATGTTTAGCAACTACAACCTTATCGCAGGAACTTGCAACAAGAGCTGAGGCAGTACTTATATTAAAAGTGTTCAATAGATCACCACCTGTTCCACAATTATCTATAATAGGAAGAGAAACTGATGGAGAAATTCGTATCGCATTAGATTTTATGGCTTCAACCATACCTTTAATTTCATCAATACTTTCACCATTTATTAATAAAGACATCAAAAAAGCTGAAATAAATATTTCAGTACAATCACCATTAAGAATATTAGTAGTGACATCAAAAATTTCTTTACTAGTTAAATTTTTTTTTTCGGATAATTTTTTTAAAATATAATGATTTTGATTTATAACATTATCCAAATAATGAAAATCCTTATTGGTGTTTATTTTCATTTTTTTATCATATTGATAAAATTTGACAAAATTTTTTTCCCTTCGCCTGTTAAAATAGATTCAGGATGAAATTGTATACCTTCTATTAAATACTTTTCATGTTTTATTCCCATTATTTCAGAGTCGTCTACTGATTTTGAGGTTATCTTTAAACAATTAGGAAGAGAATCTTTATCTGCAATTAGAGAATGGTATCGGGTAGCAGTAAATGGATTCTGTACATTTTCAAATAGGGCAGTATTGTGATAATATTCGACCATGCTAGTTTTACCATGTTTAATTTTTAATGCTTGTTTAACTTTTCCTCCATAGGCATGAACTATCCCCTGATGACCTAAACAAATTCCTAAAATTGGAAATGTAGGTCCTAACTGTGTTATCACATTATTGCAAATTCCAAAATCTTTTTTATATTTAGGATGTCCTGGACCAGGAGATATAATAATTGCATCAGGATCCATTTTCACAATATCTTTTAGACCAAGCTTGTTATTTCTTTCCACAAATGGAATTGTATTAAGAAATCCCATTATTTGAGCAATATTATAAACAAATGAATCATAATTATCAATGATTAAAATTTTCATTTATTTTCAAATCTATATTTTTTTGAACGAAGGTAATTATATTATTTTCTAAAAAATTAACATAATGATAACAAATTTCTATATTTTTTATACCTAGACATGATATCATTGACATCTATATTCACCAATTTATTAATGCCAAAATCCTCTATTGCAAATGTACCCATAATACTACCAAACATAATTGATTCCTTAACCAAATCAAGATTATCAAAAAAGTTTTTTTGATGCTTTGAAATAAGATGTCCAATAAAACCTCCTGCGAATGAATCACCTGCGCCAGTTGGATCCACAACATCTTCAATAGGAAATCCAGGAATTGGAATAACATCGTCATTATAAAACAAAAGAACACCATGTTCTCCTTTTTTTATTATAACAAAACTAGGTCCCCAAGATAATATTTGTTTTCCGCATTTAATTAAATTGGACAAGTTACACAATAACCGGGCCTCTTGATCATTGATTATTACACCAGTGGTTTTCTCCATCATAGAAATTACAGAGTTTTTTTTCTCTCGAATCCAGTATTCAATAGTATCACAAACAACTAAATCAGGCCGATTAAAATTTTTTAAAATTTTAATATTTTGATCTGGATCATTATTAGCAAGATAAACAAACTTAGAATCAACATATTCTGATGGAACCAAAGGCTCATAGTTTTCTATGACATTTAATTCGGTTTTATTAGTAACCCTATGAGATAAATCATAATCAAATGAAGAATCATAAAAAAAAGTTTTTTTCTCACGATGTTTCATCAAACCCTTTGTATTCATCTTATTTTCTAAAAGACTGTGATAATTTTGAGGAAAATCATATCCTACTATACCAATCAGTGATACAGGTACAAAAAAGGATCCCGATAAGGAAGCATAAGTGGCAGCGCCCCCTAATATCCGTTCTTTTGTTTGAAATGGAGTCCTAGTAGTATCCAAAGCTACCGAACCGAAAACCGTTAACATATTCTAAAAAATCAAGGTATTAAATATAAAATATTGGAAAATAAATACCAAACATCTAGATGGAAAAAAAACTCAAAATAGTAGTTGGAATTACAGGAAGCTCCGGTGTAATTTATGGAATAAAATTACTATATTTTTTAAATAAATTTGAAATTGAAACTCATGTAGTTTTAAGTAAATGGGCAGAAAAAAACATAGAAATTGAAACTGATGAAAACATTGCGAAAATAAAAAAATTGGCAACTTTTGAATATAAAGAAAATGATATGGCAGCATCGATATCTAGCGGCTCTTTTAAGACCGATGGAATGATAATAATTCCATGCAGTATGAAAACACTGGCAAGTATATCAAACGGATACGATGATAATTTAATATCAAGAGCTGCATCAGTAACTATCAAAGAGAATAGAAAATTAGTCATTGTGCCAAGGGAAACACCTTTATCGCAAATCCATTTATCAAATATGTTAAAACTTGCAAAAATAGGAGTCATAATTTTACCTGCCATGCCGGGTTTTTATCATAGGCCAAAAACAGTGAATGATTTAATATTGCATATAGTAGGGAAAGCTTTAGATCAGTTTGATATAAACAATGAGGTTTTTAAAAGATGGCAAAATGTTAATACGGAATCCATTAAAAGGTTAGACAAATCTAGTGACTAATAAAATGGGAAGCCAAAAATTATTAAGAGTATTAAAGATAAATATAAATAATCAAAGTTAAACGAATTTTGCAGATATCAAACCCATTTAAAAAATAAAGGCGACCTAATAATATTCATTCCAGTTTTCAAATATATTTTAATCCAATTTTTTTAAAAGATATTGTAAAAGACCATAGTTAAAAGAGCAACCTAAGATTACTTTATTACGGAACAAATTAGGATTTAAAACCTGGTTCTGAACGATAACGTTCTATTTGAATTGTTGCATGCATAATTGCGAATCTTTTTTCAAGAACAGAGTTTATTTCTTGCAATATTTCTTGGGACCTTCTTGTATCCATTAATACCACATGAGCTGATAATGTATATGCATACCTGATGTTATAGTCCATATATGAAGGTCAAATATCCCCGTTACTCCCCTTATCTTTAATATTGCTTCTTTTACTTCCTCATGAGATATATTATATGTAGAGCCTTGCATCAATATATGAATTGCCTTCTTAATAATAGACCATGTTCCTGGAAGATGAACAATGCTAAACCAATACTGATTATTGAATCTACCAGATAGAGGTTAGTAGTTATCATTATTATACCCCTAGTAAGGACACACCTGCAGGTCCTATCGTGTCGCTTAAAGATTCCAAATATACTGCTTTAACATTTAGACTTTATTCTTCATCTTCTTTTTTATTGGAATGATGATGATGATATTCTTTTTATTATTTGCCTCCTTTCCTTTTTCTTCAGGAACTACAGAAGCATGTTCATAAAGTCCATGAGAATGCCCCTTGTCGCCTTTTCCTTCATTAAGCAATCGCATTCCAATAAAATTAACTATTAATCCAACAACTGCCGCTACTATTATAGGAAATCCTTGAATATGGGGTGGTGCAAAAATGCGCATAAAGCCCTCATTTAGAATGTATATAGAAAGTAGTATAAGCACCACACTGTTTGTAAGCGAGGCCAGTATCTCAATTCTAAAAAAGCCGTATGTTCTTTCAGGGGTAGGTGGTTTACGAGTATAGTCGATAGCAAATATAGCCAAAGCAAGTCCACCAACATCAGCAAGCATATGCCCGGCTTCTGAAAGTAAAGATAAACTACCTGTAATTAAAACAATGATTACCGCTGAAGCAAGATAGCAGGAGCTGAGCAAAAATGCTACTTTCAGTCTGTTCACCTGTTTTGAAGGTTGTTGATTTTTCTGCGAATGCGGCTTGTCTGTCATTATAATATTTTACCTCAATTCTCTGCTAAGATTTACCTTGAATTTTTTTAAAAGAAATAAATTTCAAAATTCTAGCGAATCACTATTAATTCAACCTTGTGCTGCTAATGCAGCAGATATTAATACAAGAGAATTTGTGATAACGCATAGCAATCCTGCAACTATCAAAATGGCTATAGAATTATAGCAAAAGATATTGTTGGATTTTGGTTAATTTTTTTCATAGAATACTTTGCTATTTTAAAAGCAAAAACAATACTCGATAATCAGTATTCAAAAGAATTATACGTTCCGCATTCAGTGGAACATCAGGTACTGAGCTCTTTGCAATTCCAATATCCTCTAGAGTTAATGCAGAAGCATCATTAATCCCGTCACCTATAATTGCTACAGACCTCTTTTCATAATGAAGATAATTTATTTTGCATACTATTCCTTGAGTCGATATTTGTGACAAACCATTTTTTAGACCTAATTTTTTAGCAATAGCATTAGTCAGTTCTTTTATTATCGCCATTTAACAGGACAATGTCCTTTTCCATCAAATAAGTTGCTTAACTATATCTTCTGTATTTTCTCTAGGAATATCTGCAACTGCGAATAGTCCTATTATTTCAATGTCTATTAAAACTGCACCTACTATTTTACCTTTAGATTCAAATTGTTTACAAAAAGGTCATTTCTATCAGGATTTGAAAAGGCGCAATCAAAGAGAGTAGAAAAGAATCGATAATAACACCATCTTTTAGAATATTATAAAATTATAATAATTTCACTATTACTAATGGAATAGTTAATATAAATCCCATTATTATGAGAAATTTTGTATCTTTATTCACATTCTTTTCTCTTTTTTGTTCATCCAAATTGGATTTTCCTAATGTTAATTTTATTGAAGAGGATAAAGATAATGATGTATTAGAATTTTTGCATCATCCACAACCATCTTCGATTTCATTTGCTATTTCTTTTTTATTTTCTTGTAAATTGATGTCAAAAAGATTGAATATTTTTATCATTTTAGATACTACTCTGCCTATCCTCTTTAGATTATTTTTCATCATAATTAATGCAAAGATATAATCCAATTACAATTTTAGATAGGATTGGATTGTCTTCTTGCAATAATTTTGCCATATTTTTATTATTCAAATTATAAAAAATGCTATTTCCCTCTCGACTACACTTTACAAAGCATCAATCCAATAGACAATTCAAATGATTAGATCCGTCTGATTGATTATGTTTTGTTTCTTGTACTATTTCAGATGTAGTTTTTTCCTCATCTCTTAATATCTCCAAGATATAAAGTCTGGGAGTGTTTGGCAGACATCTAAACAATTTTGTTTTTAAATGATAATCTTTGTATTTGAATCGATATATTATCATTCAATGATATATTAATTTATTGATACGAGTATTAAAATTATTATTACAATCTATTAATATCTGAAAGAACACCTTACATAGTAAAAATAATCTGCTTATAGAATCCGATGTCGATTTTATATAGATGATCAC
Source organism: uncultured Nitrososphaeraceae archaeon (assembly GCA_963838615.1). Taxonomy (GTDB): domain Archaea; phylum Thermoproteota; class Nitrososphaeria; order Nitrososphaerales; family Nitrososphaeraceae; genus Nitrosocosmicus. The sequence continues at coordinate 24,341 of CAWISD010000085.1, read as the reverse complement.
CATTTCAAACCTAATAACATTTTAAGTGGTTATCAAATCCTCATATTGTAGTTATAAAAATGTAATTTTTAATAAAGAATATCTTTTGGAACTTTTTTATCCATATAAATTTTTTATTAAAGGAAAAATCGAAATTAACAGGAATGACCTAAAGCATATTATAGAGATATCCTATTTGCTAAAAGTACTATTTTCCCAAAGATCCATTTTTTCTTGTTTTTTCTTTCTCCTATATTCTTCTAGCATATGATAAACAGATTTATGAGAACTACCCTTGCAGAGCATAGTAACAGCATCAACAGCCAAGTTGGTTTCTTCATAATTTCCAATAAATCCTACAAAGTGTCCATAAACAGATAAATAAACGCCTGTAAAATCTTCGATATTTCTCCTAGTTTTTCCACTCTGACCAATTATTCTAGATTTAATTCTTTCTAAAGAATTTGCAGATTTGCCAGAATACTCCCTAAGATCAATAAACTGCAGAACAATATCTTCATTTAAGAGGCTATAAGCTCTTTCCGGGGAAAACCCCTTTGAAATTGCGGTGATTATTTCGGAGGCTTTAAAAATTCCAATATCAAATGATGAGCTATTATTTTTAAATCCAATATTGACATCGCCGGATTCTCCATCGATATCCAGACGTACATTACATTTTGATTCTATTTCCAACTTAACTGAGCCCTTTTTTCCCACTATAGCACCAATTCTATCTTTTGATACCTTAATTACTCTGAAAGATCCGTTAAAAGTCACAACAAATAATTAATAAAACGAATTAAAATATATTTCAATATAAAAGAATCAACAAGAAGAACTATACCAATAATTTGATTTAGATTCAACCACCATGGACAATAGATAAAATAGTTACAACATCTCCCGATGAGATTTTTGCATTATAACCACCTAGGAGTGAAGATTCAATTCCATTTATAGCAACCATAATATCATTTTCATTTATTTTATTATTGGAATTATAATTGTTTTCCAAATAAGAAATAATTCCCTTGACATTTGATGATTCTTCATTTAATTGCAAATTGGACTGCCCTATCAATTTCTTTATACCGCCTAGTAAATTGATTTTTATCAAATTTACTCTTGAGATTCTTCCCGTGATTCTGTAGCATCTTCAGAATAAGCCATAGAAGCATTTTGTTGAGCAAGATTCCTGTTAACTATAGATGTGATAAAACCAGCTATCTTATTCCTTAGTTCTTTAGAACGAACCATTGCAAGATTTTTAACTGCTTCTTTGTTTTCATTAAAATCAATTGTAAACTTATCAGGGTAACGCTCTAATAATTCATTAGACATTCGTTTAACTCTATCCACATTATTAGGAAAAAAACATAGGTATTTTATCGTTTATTCTAAAAAACAATAAATCAAAGGAGATTTTTCACCTAAAATGTAACATTACCGAGTATTTAAAAAGTTATACGAATTTCTATAAATAATATCAGTCATATCATTAAAATTCTTTTTAAGCATAATTGAGACAAAATTTACTATACTTATGATAAATGCTGGAGAAGTCATAACATTTTCAAAACATCTCTTATAATACACAGGGCCATCTGTTTCTAACAGTAACAAGGATAAATCAGACTCGCTTAACAATATCTTTTTATCTTCCGAATAAAGCAAATAAGGACCAAAAGAAACATAATAACCTAACTCATTGATTTTATGTAATAAACTTTTGCTACCATCATACCAATGAAAAACAACCCTTTTTATTCTATAAGATGTCAAGATTTCCAAAATCTCTTTTAAAGACCTTCTAGAATGAATTGAAATAGGTTTATCATTTTTTTCAGCTATAGACTAACATATGATTAAAAACAGTTTTTTGTATTTCAAATGTGTTAGAAATATTATTATGAGTATAGGTAGGATCAAGACCAATTTCACCTATTCCACTAATATTATCTTTATTTAATAAAAAAAAATTATCAAAAGATTCCAGTAGTTGTAATGAAGCATATTCGGGATGGATTCCAACAAATGTTTTAAACAATTCGGAATCTTCAAAATATCTTTTTTTCATAATAATATTTTTAACAGAAGATTCTAAATCTACCGATACTGAATAAACCTGAATGTTTAGATTATATATAATATCAATCATCAATTTCAAATATTCATCATATATATTATCAGAAAGATGAATATGAGAATCTACAAAAGACAATAGACATTTTTAAATTTATTAATATAATAATTAATCGAAATACTGTAAACAGCAAAGACACCAGAATTGACTACTAACTACAATAGTCATGTTACCCGAAGTATAATCTATAGCTTGGAGTTGTCACATCTCTTTTGTGAACGTAGGAATAGATACCTTCAGAATACATTTGTTATTGATAATGTTTTATTTTTCATGAATATCTTTAAGAAAAACAGTGGTAAGGATAGTCCCTTGTTTAATCAAAAGAAATCAAATTTCTATCTGGAATTTTATAAAAAAAGTACAAGCCCCCATAAGACTTCTGCCAAAAGAAAAAGAATTGCAGAATCTACATTTTAAAAGATAAAACTCAAATCAAAGCCTGCTCTGAATTAGTATGATTAAAGGTCATTATAGATAGTAAAAGTAAAGAAATAATTGAAAGGAGTTTATCAAAAAAATAAAATATTCTCATTGCTAAGCATTTTAAAGTAAACATTGAGAGGAATATGACCTCATCTCCTGCTATTTCAACAGAGATAGCAGTGGTACATGGTATCCACAAGATTGCCAACTCATGAAACTATTATATGACATTCTTCTTTGTATAAAAGAATTAGAAAATTATTATTGAAAGGATAATGCAACTAGATATAACAACACAGAACAATAAAGAATGTTTTTAATGATGAATACTTTCATCTATTAAAAACAATTATAGATAAAAGGAGATAAAAATTGGTCTAATCTATTTGGAATTTCCTACAAGAAATTATTTCTAAAGTTAATAGGAATCAGTAAAATTTCATATCATCAATGATAATATCATACTATATTCTTGGCAATCATTTAATCAATATATAGAAATACTGTTTGCATAATAATTTTATCAAATATCGTAAAAATCTGTCATTCACTCTGTTCTTCTTAAATAATAATATTTAAATAAGATACATACGTTTACAGGCTCTGTAAAGTTAAGGAATTATTTCTTTATTGTGTTGGTCAGCAAATAGATTAAACCATTGTTTTACATGTTTTAATTTACATTTGTTTTTTCTGCATTGAAAATAATCATCAAAACATTCTGCAGTCCTATCTTTGATGTATTGCATTGTTCTTTCGATAATACTTTTCTCATTAAGTATGAATGAATATGATGTTTTAGTTTTAAAAAGTGACAAGCTTGAGGTGGATACCAAGTACCACCATCTGCTGTTGAAACTAGTATTCCCCATGTTTTGCTACAATGTCAGATAGAAAATGCTCTGCAACAAACATATTTTTCGTTCTTTTGATATGCTTATTGCAAGAATATTTTTAGTTTCAGATTCGATAATAGCAACCCATAACCATATTACTTCTGAATCTACTTTGAGTTGAGTTTCATCGATTATGAATTGCGAGATCTTGGTCTTACTGTAAGACAATCTTTCTGCAGGTTTGTATTTTTGTATCCAATCTCTAATTGCAGTGTGACTTCTTATGATAAATCGAGATATTGCTTTGGATGTATTTCTTAAAGAAAGACCATTAAAGTAAAGATGTAAAGAATATACTATATCTTTGAGTTCTGTTCTTTTTTCTAACTTGTTGTATCATATATAATTAACAATACAGGAAATCTATAGATTTTTCCTTAACTTTACAGAGCCGTATAGATGAATATATTAATATATTTATTATTATAATGCAGGCATCCTAGAATTGTGCTCCATTGGGCTTTAACTGGCATCTGACGGGCATCTGACGCATGGCATCTGACGGGCATCTGACGCATTAATTCACTCCTAATGGTTAACAATTATTAATTGTGATTATGAATAAATAAACTATTTTCAGGTTCAATGGCTATCCATAGCCAAATGCATTCAGACCCAACGTTAATTTTTTCCTTAACTTTACATAGCCGCGCTCTGACTTCTTTTAACAAACCTTGATAGAGATCCTGATGTGCACCTTGATGATAAACCATCGAAATAAAGATGTAAAGCGAATAATATATCTTCAAGTTATGTCCTCTTTCTTATCTGATAAATCAAACAAAGTATACATCGAAGAAATTCATAGCTTTTTCCTTAACTTTACATAGCCTGTTGATATATTAACAGTAATTAATAATATTTTTGTGTCTCCCGTATACATAATTTAAAGTTTAAATAAAAGTTAAGAATCGATTTTGAAATTTTGTTTATTATAAAATACAATGAATCTATTGGCATGAAAGTTCTTGATGTACTCTTTTTGAAAATTTAAAGACTTATATCATATACAATCATTCAATGAGATCCTTTTCTCATCGTTGAACCTCATATTTTAATAATTATTCCTATTTCCATACCTAACCAAAGGTTAAAGTTTACTGGTATACATGATATATGGCAAAAATAATCGCCATCAGAATAAAAGACAATACCAGTATGGCCAAAAGTATATAGAGAAATGGTTAAATCTTTTTGTAGAGATTCAAATTATAAGTAATCATAGTCACTACAATAGACAAGTTATTTAAATATGAGAAATAAAAGGTATTAAATGTCTTCAGAATCGGAAATATCATTAGCCTCCACATACAGAATTATAAAAAAATTTGGTGCAGAAAGAGTTAGTGATGAGGCAGCAAATGAATTAAGGAAAATATTAGAAAACCTAGGTGAAAAAATAGCAAAACAAGCAGTCGATCTAGCATTTCATGCAGGCAGAAAAACAATAAAATCTGAAGACATTGCTCTTGCTGCAAAAAACTATCAAAGATAGATAAAAATCCTAAAAAAATCAATTACAAAAGAAATATAAGTTTTCAAGTAAATGCAGATTGTTGCTGGTGGTGGGGTGGCAGAGCGGCCATGCGTTCGCCTGCAGAATAATATAAAAATTCAGATAGCGAATATATAAGGGTTCGAATCCCTTCCCCACCTCTATAACAATAAGGTTTTTCAATATGTGTAAATTTTAAATGTATGAAAATAGTTTTTATTAATAATATTATTTATATTGTTTTTTATTTCATCCAAATTTAAACTAAATTTATTAATAATATTATTTAGATTGTTTTTTATTTCATCTAAATTCAAACTATAAAACATTCCTCTGCCTTCTTGCAACTTTGCTAATGAGCGTTTTAAAATAGAAATAAAAATGTCAATTTCATTTTTTTGATAATGAACAAATGCTGCATCTATCAATATAATTCCATTTAAAATTTGTTTTTCAATTCCCAATGACTCTTTCCAAATTGATTCTAAAGCTTCATGTGATTTCCAGAATCGTTCAATATTAAATAAGAAAATTGCATGATTTATAACACTATCTTTCGTTATATCGAGTTTCGGTTCGGATAAATCATCACAATATAACAAAGAGCCAACAGAATTTAATCTAGATAGTATCGTATTTGGGATTAGTTTTTGTTCAGAATTGTACAAACTCAAATCGATTTCAATAAAATAACTTGAAATTCTAATATCCCTTACTTCGATGTTTGAAATGTCAGATAAAATAGATCTGATATGTAGTAGAGTATGTTTACAGTTCTCCGGAGAACGTTTTTTATTTTTGTTATCCAAATATATCATATATCTTTGATTCATATATATCATATTATACAATCATTTAATTAATTTTTTTTAACAATATAATTAAAATAAGAATTTTATGAACGTTATTAATAAAAAAAACATAAAACTCTAATCATATAAAAAGGTTTAAAAAGCTTTTGCAAAGAGTATTTATACAGTAAAATTTACACTAACATTATTGGACCAAAAATTAAAAATTTTTGGAGTATGGATGGCTAGTTTATTAATTCTGTTTAACTTCTTAAACTATTCCTATAACGAAGTATACTCCCAAACATCAAATATTAAGAACAATAAAAATGGTATTAGAGATAATAGAGGATATACAGCTACTGTTCTTCAATATGATAAAATGAAAAATTGTACTAATAATTTAAGCGAAAGACCCAATGCTACTCAATATTTGACATATTTTAACTGCGGTCATGTTACCATTAATGATAAAAATAAAACAACAACAAGACAATTTACACTCATTGTTGAAGAAAATCATACAATTCCCATTTCAACACTGAAGGTCACAAGTTCCATGCATGGACTTATAATGGAACGGTGCCAGGACCAACCATGAGAATGACAGAAGGCGATATAGGTAAACATTACAGTAATAAATTCACCTAATAGCAAGCATTTCCATTCGCTACATATGCATTCGATTCATTCAGGTGCAATGGATGGAATGATGGGACCTAGTGGTATGATAGCACCAGGTAAAAACTTTACATATACATTTATAGCTCAGCCATTCGGCCTTTATCCATATCACTGTCATGTAGACCCAGTTGAAGATCATGTTAATAGAGGCCTGTATGGAATGTTTATAATAGATCCAAAACAGCCAAGGATGCCAATGCATGAAATGGCAATGTTAATGAATGGTTATGATATGAACTATACTCATGAAGGAGGATCATTTGCATTACCAACACTTGATAAACAAGATCCAACCAAACTTGTTAACAATGGACTACCCGATAGGCATAATGATATCTACACTGTAAATGGTGAGGGGTTTGTATATAGAGATCATCCGATATATCTAAAACAAGGAGAATGGTATAGAATATATTTAACTAATATGCTTGATTTTGATTTAATAAATTCATTTCATCTACATGGGATGATGTTTAACTATTTCACTTCAGGAACAGCAACAAAACCTAATTTTAAAAGCGACATGTGTAACTCAAACAGTGGGAGAAAGAGGAATACTTGAATTTAAAGCAGGATTTCCAGGTGTATACATGTTCCATGCACATCAATCAGAATTCACAGGCAAAGGCTGGATGGGGTACTTTAATGTGACCGCACCAGTAAAGAACAACCACATTAACAAAATCTAATTTATTTTATTCAATATACCGATTCTGAAGAAGGTCTCAATCCTCTTTTTTTAGATAAATATCCACAGTTTAAGCATTTGTACAAACGTTTTCTTTTATATGTATAAATAACATCAGGTTCATCGATGAATTCATGAGATGTTTTTAGCATACAATTAATACAAAATCTCTTTTCCATTTTAAAAATCAATTAATTAATTAGTGAATAATATTAAAAAATGAAATGTTTTATTGTATCATACAAGCACGATTATATCATCTTTTCAATTGTTCTTTAAGTAATGAAGGGATCTCCCTTGGACTTTTTGCTACAGGAACATTTGCTTTCAAATAGTGAGCAATTTTTGATTCAGCAGATCCATAGTTTCCATATACAATTGCACCCGCGTGACCCATTCGTTTTTCTTTTGGTGCAGATCGTCCAGCAATATAAGCAATAACAGGTTTAGCAAAATTAGTTTTCACAATATAATCAGCTAATTGTTCTTCGGCATCACCACCAATTTCACCTACTACTACAACCGAATCTACATCATCACGATCTCGTATTAATTCAAAAGAATCGATAAGATTGGTGCCATTTATAGGATCTCCGCCGATACCTAATGCTAAACGCTGACCATATCCAGATTTAGATAGATGGAAAGATACCTCATACATAAGTGTACCGCTTCTTGAAAAGACTACTGTGTTTCCTTCAGTAAATGGTTGAGCAGGCATAATCCCAACTTTCATAACTTTAGGAACAATAACTCCAGGAGTATTAGGCCCAATCATTCTTGCACCTTGTTTCTTTGCATATTCATATACTTTTATAGAATCTATAACGGGTACGTGTTCGGGTATAGCAACAATCAATTTTATTCCATTATCAATTGCTTCTTTTGCAGCGTTATAAAAGAATGGTGCGGGGACAAAAATACCTGAAATAATAGCGCCTGTTGATTTTGTCGCTTCTTCCATAGTATTGTATACTGGAATATCTTCAAATTTAGAACCACCTTTACCAGGTGTTACACCGGCTGCAATATTTGTCCCATAAGTTTTCATCAATCTTGTATGGGTTGAACCAAAGCTTCCTGTTATACCTTGAATTATGACAGGCTTATTTCCAAAATCAGAATCAGTTGACGAGCCTATTAATATTTTAAATATATCAAATTGTGAAATCAATTTTTACCACTGCTCAATTTGTATTTACGTTTGAAACTACTGCATTTATTGCTTCCTCTACTGTATCAAATAACTTTGCCTTGCCATCATGGAGCATTTGTTTTGCTTTTTCGGATTCCGCACCAGATATTCTAGCAAATACCGGCACATTTATTATATTATTTTTGTAGGCATCCAAAATTCCCTGAGCTACAAGATCGGTTCTAACAATTCCACCAAAAAGATTAACAAGAATTGCTTTTATTTTTGGTAGTTCACTAATAACTTCAAGCGCTTTGTAAATTGTTTCACTCGTGGCCTTTCCTCCAAAATCCAAAAATGATCCGGCTTTACCATTGGCATCGGAAACCATATCCAATGTAGACATAACCAAACCTGCACCATTTCCAATAATAGCTATATCACCATCTAACTCTACAAATGAAAATCCATTCTTTGAAGCCTGTTTTTCCAATTCACTCATATACAAATAAATTTTCAATTCTTCATGTCTAAATAAAGAATTATCATCAATAATCACTTTGGCATCCAATGCAATTAATGAACCATCAGATAAAATTGCAAGAGGATTAATTTCAGCAAGTTCTGCCTCTTTTTCAATAACCAATTTAAAGAGATTTAATAATAAATTTACAAAACTATTTTTAGAATTATCAGGAATATTCAATTTATTGGAAATATCATTAGCTAATTCTAAAGAAATTCCATCAATGAAAATGTCTTGTATAACCTTTTTTTCTGTTTGTTCAATATCTATACCACCTTCTGAGGATGCAATTATAGAAAAGCATCGTTTACTTCTATTTAAAAAAATTGACAAATAGAGTTCTTTGGAAATATCAACCATTTTTTCAAGTAAAATACCTCTAGGTAATTCGCCTTTTACTTCTTTATTTAAAAGTTCATTAAATTTTGATTCAAATTCGGAAGGTTCTTTGCATTTCTGTATTGCGCCAGCTTTGCCTCTACCTCCAACGGTTAATTGAGATTTTAAAACAAAAGGATAACCAAGATACTGTGCACCTTTTTTAGCATCATTAATATTTGAAGCTAGGAAAGACATGGGAGTTTTTATTCCAAATTGATTAAAAAGTTCCTTTCCCTGATATTCAAGTAGTCTCATATTTTTAAAGGTTTAAAAATACTATTTATAAACAATCCTTTTTCCATATTTAGTCAATAGACCATTTTTTCTTCAAAAGGGTTAAATCCTTTGTAAAACTAGAAGATGGATTAGAAGTTATACTTTTTACATCGTCTAGAAAGAAATGAGAAATTTTTAAGATTGTTCATCGATTTTACATAGCTAGATACCATAGATCCATGCGGATTACCATGTAAGAATGTTTGCATCAAATCATTATTTTGTTTTATTGATAGCATCAATACTATTTTTTATCTGTATTAAGTTAGATTGATTGGATATAGAAAAATTCTTTAATTGATTGTTTAATTCATTTTTTAGTAACGTATACTGATTATTAACAGAAATCAAAGTGTCATTAGGATTGGAAAAAATCATCATATTATTTCCATTATTACTATTTTGATTACTTCCTTGGGGTAAAAACCAGACTATAAAGCTGGCACCAATAATTCCAACAACTATACATATAGTGATAAGGATTCCCTTTTTATCGGATTTTTTTTTATTTTTATCTTTACCATATTTTTCATTTGATGACAATAATCTTTTTCAAACAAAACATAATTATTACTTTTTGATCAAAATAAATAAAAATAGATGTAGTAATAGAGTTAAATAAAAAATAATAATATGCATGAAACAAACAAAAAAAAAATTATGCTTTACGAAGGATAAAATATCAAGAAACCCAAATTATTAATATATGTGATTTAAATATATTAGGGATAGAAATCAATCAAGGAGATTTTACAATCAACATATCAAAAGAGTATTATTATGATGAAGAAATCACAAATGATGATGCTATAAAGCTTTTAAAATCATCATCGATAATAAATATTGTAGGAAAAGATATAGTAGATCTGGCGTTAAGTCTTAACCTTGCAAAAAAAAATAGCTGTAAAAATAATAGAGAATATTCCTTTTCTAATGATTTTTAAATTTACAGGAAATTATTAATTATTTAGCAAAATATCTGATTGATTTATAAATATTCTTTAATTCCATTAATGGATTTGAAGAATTTATTATTGCTCGTCCTATTATCAAATAATCAGATCCGCACTTCATGGCGGTTTCAATATTTCCACCCTGGGTAATAATACCAGGGGAATAAATCGGAATTTTTTTTTCATTTTTTTTTGGAGAAAATTCTTTTAAAATATCAAGCCTGTTACCACCTATAACTACACCATCAACTTGAGAATCCTTTGAATTTTGATAAAAAATTTTATAAAGTAAATTAGGAACATTTAATGTATTTTCTGAAGAATCAATTACAGTAACACCAAATCCTTCGTTGGCTCCATTATGACTCATATAAATAAGTGAAATAATACCACAATTTAGAGAATGGGCAAAATTAACTGTTGATTTAAGATTAGTTTTTCCTACAAATGGATTAACTATAATAGAATCAAACCCCATAGAATAAAGGTGTTGAATGGTTATGTTATTTGTATTTGGAATATCGTTTAATTTGATATCCGCGATAACCTGTAATTTCTCGCTATGTGCAACAGTATTTATTTTTTGCAATTCAGCAAACGAAAGTGGTAACAATACATGAAAATTTAATTTAATTGCACAAAGGTATTTACCTAATTTAAGAATCAAATTTATTATATAATTAAATAAATTACTTGTATCAGGTAGTGGATCAATTGCCAAAATCAAATTAGTTTCTTTATCTTTACTTAAAAGATCAATTCGTTCTGAAAAAGGAATTTGATGAGTCATATTATAATTTAATTAGTAGCATTATACAATATAATTTAATTATTTTCAAGTAAAAATTATGCCATTCATACTATCATCATTTGGATAGATACCCATTAGTAATTTGAAGAATAATTTTAAAAAATATTCAATTTTCATCAAAAAACATTTAAAAAATAATGTCACAACACAACAATCGAAAATTTCCCATATGATACACATCTTTGATCAATTTAAACATCTATTAAAAGTTTATAAGAATAGTAACAGAGTCTATATAAGGAGTTTCTATATATAATGAGAAAATCATAATTGTAACACAGAGTATTAAAAAAGATATAATCAACGATATTGAAATTATTCTCAAGAATTATGTCTACAGCAAATAAATTTACTCCCCCTTAGCCATATTTAAATAAAGAAAGATGGAATTTCATAGATAGAACATGGCTTTTTTAAATTCGTTAACATATTTTAATTTGTGTGTTGATTGAGTCTTTGCATCCATCTTATTAAAATATTAAAGAGAGAGACAGACAGAGACAAAAAAAAAAGAATGAAAGATAATACTTTGTATTTTTAAATAAACAAAATAAACAAAAATAAAGATATAATTAAAAGAGTATAGAATTGGCTTATACCCATCTTGATAAAATAAATAACATTTAATATTGAAAAATAGTTCAAATGTTATTATGGCAGGTTACTCTGATGATGATATTAAAAATGCAGCAGAGATAAGAGAATGGTTGACCAAATCAATTTCTGAAAAACAAGAAGAAATAGATAGAATGAAAATAACTTTATCATTAATCGACTCGGTTTTAAAACAAGGAAGTTTTAGAACTGCTGCAAATCTTAATCTTGATAAAAAACCATTTTCTAATGAAAAACCAGCAATTATTGATAAAGAAAATAAAAAAGATAATACATCTACCTTCCAAAAAAGTCATGAAGAACAACCACAAGCATTAGAAACAAGACAGATAAAAAGAATGAAAGATAATACTTTAATTGCAATTGTAGAAGTTTCAAAGGAAAAAATTGAAATAATTCCAAATGAATCAATTAACTTTAATTTAGATACTCCTCCATTCAAATCTTTTTTTATAAACAGGATCCTAGATGGAATGAAAAATAAGGATTTGGATAAAGTTAAACAAGGACAGTTATCTGAAACAGATATAATTTCATATAATACGATTCAAAAAGAGAACAACGAGAATATTTTAAAAAAAATTGAAATTAAAAATTATAGGGATAAAGATAGAGTAAATGAAATTTTTAATACAGTTGCTTGGGTATTTACTAGAATGCTAGAAAAAAGTGAAAAATAATGGATAAAATAATCGTTTTAGATTTTGGATCACAATATAGCCATCTAATATGTCGAAGAATAAGAGAATCAAATGTGTATTGTGAATTACTACCTTACAATACTCCAATAAAAACAATTACAGAATTAAATCCAAAAGGAATAATTTTTTCAGGTGGACCGGCAAGTGTTTATGAAAAAAATTCTCCAAAACCCGATAAAAAAATATTTGATTTAGGTATTCCAATTTTAGGAATATGCTATGGACACCAAATCATCGTAGACCAATACAAAGGAAAAATAAAAAGAGTCAAGAATAGAGAATATGGAAACGCGATTTTAAAAATAAAAGATAAAAATAATCTATTTAAAAATATTCAAAACAGATAACATTCAATGTTGGATGAGTCACAGCGATTCAGCTGAAATAATTCCAAATGGATTTGATATTTTAGGAGAAACCGATAACTCAATTTCAGCAGCTATTGGAAACAAAGAAAGAAAAATGTATGGAATACAATTCCATCCAGAAGTTGCTCATACTGAAAATAGGATAACGAAATACTCAATAATTTCTCCCATGTAATCAGCGAAGCAAAATCAGATTGGAATATGAGTAACTTTATTGAAAAGGCTATTGAAAATATAAAATTAAAAGTAGGAGAATGAGAAAGTGCTTTGTGCTGTTAGCGGAGGAATCGATTCGACTACAACTGCTGTATTAATACATAAAGCAATTAAAGAAAATTTAACATGTATTTTTGTTAATCATGGCCTACTAAGAGAAAATGAAGAAAATATTGTAAAAGAACTTTTTAATGATAAATTAGGTATAACTGTAAAATACATAGAAGTCTCAAGATAGGTTTTTACAAAAATTAAAAGGAATATCTGATCCGGAAGATAAAAGGAAAATAATTGGAGAAGAATTTGCAAGGGTTTTTACAGACTTTGCAGAAAACGAAGGTCCATTTCAATGGCTTGCACAAGGGACATTATATCCGGATGTGATTGAAAGTGGGGTATCAAAGGGCCCAGCAACAGTTATCAAAACGCATCATAATGTAGGCGGATTACCCGACTGGCTAAATTTAAAAGTAATAGAACCTTTACGAGATCTCTATAAAGATGAAGTAAGAGAAGTTGCGAAAATTCTTAAAGTACCCAAAGAATTGCTTACAAGACACCCTTTCCCTGGTCCCGGACTAGCAGTAAGAATTATAGGAGAAGTAAGTGATGAAAAGATAAGGATAACAAAAGCAGCCAGTAAAATTGTAGAAGATATATTGACAGAAGATGATATTTACAATAAAGTATGGCAAGCTTATGCGATGGTAGGAGACGACAAAGCTGTTGGAATATTAGGTGATGAAAGAATATACGGACACATAGTAACAGTAAGAATAGTTGAATCCATAGATGCAATGACCGCAGATTGGGTAAGGATTCCATATAACACCTTAGAAAAAATCAGTTCAAAAATAACAAATGATATAGAAAATGTCACTTGGGTAACCTATGCAATATCAAGTAAACCTCCTTCTACAATTGAGCCCCAATAATTTATATTTATACTAAAATATACACATTGAAATAATGGACTATTACTGCTTTGTTGCATGATTCCTATAATCTTTGATTTTATGATCGGATTTTCTAAATAGATATCATCTTGTTATACAATGATGCTTTCAGCATCATTTCCTGTATCATATTTTTTAGTTTAACGGAATAAACATATTCACCAAACAATCTTTTTATGGAAGAAAACACTGTTTCAACAATCCATCTTTGTCCATAACTAACGCTATACTTTCCATCTTTCTAAATCTTTTTTCTGAGCTATAACTGATAGATTTCTAAGGATGTTCCCTTTTTTCCATCCAACTCTAGCATTCTTTCTTACTTTAATGCATGGCAAAATTCCATTGTCTCCAAGACATCTAAAAATATCATTACCTTCATAGGCGCCATCATCAGCAAAGAGTTCACCAATAGTTATTTTTTTATCCAGTTTTATAATGTCATTAACCAATTCTGGTAATACTTTGCTATCATGAACGTGCTCATCAGTTTACCTTCATTGAAAGAATTTTCTTGGTTTTGACATTAACTGCTATATGTATCTTCAAATATCCTTTCTTATTTTTTATATGCCATTTGTCTTTCATCCATTGGCCTCTATTTGTTACTTTGATACCGGTACTATCTATTGCAACGATGATATACTCGTCTTTGAATTCCTTGTTTTTGCTGATCCGTATCTTTTATCTTGATATCTAATCTGTTTATTCTTCTATGTTTATTGTAGTGTAATCAGGAATTGAAGGTACTTTTCCATGGGCATGTCCTTGTGCAATACCTTCGGTTTGTCTGTATGGCAGATGAAAATACACTTTAGCATATCCAAGCAAAAGAAGAAAGGTATTGGGATAATGAAATGGCTTCACCCAACCTTGTTATTATTCATCTCTTTTAATTCGGTTTCCCAGTTGTTAATGACATCAAAGTCTAGCAATATTCCACCGCGTCTAACAAGAGATTGGTTGTAGATGGACCATTTCACATGTTTTCTTAAAAGGTGTTAGCTAAAAGTATTTGGAAAAGAGGAATCATGCAACAAAGCAACTAATACCAGTTCTGTAATTGTATATATTTTAAAGCAAACCTCAGCAAGAGTAATTAAAATATTATTTTGGATGATATAAAAGATACCTCAATAGTTCTCAAATAAGTTTGTAATTGAGATTAAAAATGACACTTTTTTTGATCAGAATGATGTCTGAATGGCTCTGTTAACTTAAGGAAAACCTATAGCTTTAAAATGACCATTTTATCTATGAGCCTCCAGAAACAGAACGCCTTCACAAATTATAGGTTATGATATACTTGTACTTTTTAGGTTTATCATTTAGGAATGCTGCGAAAGCATTATCATTTTTACTTCTAGTCAAAATAAGTCATCTTGTTTCCATTTGGAATTGGATTCAAAAGTACAAACCAAAGAAATATCGCAAGAATAAGAAAATCCTTGAATATCCTTGTATACAAAAAGATGAAACTGCGATAAAAGCAGGTTCTTCTGAATTAATATGGCTTTGATGATTGTTATTATCAAACCAATAGATAAAGAAATCCTTTCATTTGACATATCAAAAGAGCGAAATATGTTTGTAGCATCCGAACGTTTTCTTTCTAATGTTATAAAAGAGTATGGAAAACACCCTGTCTCAACAGACGGTGGTGCTTGGTATCCACCACAAGCATGCAGATTTCTAAAACTTGTTTACCATCATTCATTCTTCTTATCAAGGAAAAAAGCATTATTGAAAGAACAATGCAGTACATAAAGGATAGAATAGAAAGCTTTGATGACTATTTTCCTTGCTGAAAAAAGAACAAATGTAAATTAAAACATGTAAAACAATGGTTTAAGCTGTTTGTTGATCAACACAATAAAGAAATATTATCTTAAGTTAACAGAGTCGTCTGAATATATTAAACAGGTATATACTACTAGTATATCAATAAATCAGCCTCGAAATCCAAAAAGAAAATAGTCATATTCAGAACAATACATTAAATTCGATGTAGATTTATTTAAATTCGGTTTTGAATAAGATTCTATCGGTAAGACAGAAAAGTTTATGATTGTCTTTTGGTATTATTCTTTGCTTTTTTAAAGCGATTCAATTTAATTATAATTAAAATTGCCAATCCCCAAAAAATTAACGATAGTGGAATTTGATTTATCATCCATAAATAACCTCCAGATAAAGCAAGACCAAATCCAGTAAGACCAAGAATTTTTTTTGTATTCATTTTAATTTATAATCAACTACCCCATTAATTACTGAATTAAATTTAAAAGTTGTGACATGAAATAAAAGAGAATTTGATTTTCTTGCCAATATTTCAATCAAATGTTTACCAATAGATAATTTCTTCCTTTTTAATATCAAATTAAATTTCATTTTTTTTGAAAAATAACCTATTGAAGAAGTAAAATCCATTCCCACTAGCCAAATCTCATCAGAACGAAACTCATCAGCAAGAAACACACACCTATCACCGTCAGTGAATCCACCAAAATTATAAACGTTTGCAAGTGGGAAAACCTGTGTTGTTCCAATCAACTGCTTAAACTTTGGAGCAAATTTAAGAATTTTGTGAATATTATCACCATGAGCATGTATTAACATAATCGAACCCAATTTATTAGCACATAGTAAAGAATCAATGTCGCCATCAAGATCAGTTACAACAAAATCAGGAATGACATTCAATTGAAGGCACAATTCTGTGGCCCCGTCTGCAGATATTATGATAAAATTTGAATGATCTTTAATAAATTTTTGAATTATCGGTTCCTCAATGCTCGGCCCTGCACCAATAATTAAAATTTTTTTATTATTTAATTTTTTTAGTAAATTATTTGAATGTAAATTTAATGACATATTAGAAATAAGATTGGATAAAAGCAACGAACTTAAAATATCTTTTTTTATATCAAGATTTAAACCATATAAAATTTGCAAATAATATGGATACCAATTTACAAATTTCATTTACAATATTAAGAATATTTATTTTAATATATATTGTCTATATGCATGATATTTAATACCTAACCTTTGATCCGTGTCCATCTCTCGTTCATTCCTATAAAATAAGGGTAATATAAAAAATCAATCTAGAATATCATGTTCAAATAAAATCATTGACAATTAAGATACATATTAAAAGGTATTGCATTAGTATAGTCATCTGCAAAAGTAAACACCCATGTTTCACATTTTAATAAAGGATTAATAATCTCAAATAATCCAAACTATTTAGAAATTCAAGATAAAAAACATATTGAAAAGTTTTAGAAGTTAAAATAGTGGCATACATATTTAAGAATATTTAGAAAATCATAATTGATAAAAGAGTATACATATAAAAAAGTATATAGATAATTTCTAATCAAAAAGGAGTATATAACAAAAAATCACGATAAATTGATTTAGACAAAAAATAA
This sequence comes from uncultured Nitrososphaeraceae archaeon, assembly GCA_963838615.1. Lineage (GTDB taxonomy): Archaea > Thermoproteota > Nitrososphaeria > Nitrososphaerales > Nitrososphaeraceae > Nitrosocosmicus. The sequence continues at coordinate 6,858 of CAWISD010000085.1, read as the reverse complement.
AGCGTAGTATATAACAAATATATGCTAAAATTATATCAAAAGATATCAAAGTAATTACTAAAAAATTGATAACAAATAAACAGATATCAAAGTAAATTAATTAAATAGCAGATACTCTAAATTTATTGTATAATTAATGCCTAAGTCGGGCCAAGTTAATGATAAAACAAATTTTACAAATAATAGAAAGTATAACAAGTTACAATCCTTTGAAGGATATAATAAAATAATAATTATTTGTATAGACAGAGATGATGATATAGGCACCAAAGGTAAAATAGAAACACCAATAATCGGCAAAGATCTTTGTACCAAAGCAGGAACAAGGCTCGCAATAGAAGACCCTGAAGATTCGGATTGTAATGCAATTTTTGGAGCAATCAAATCCTACGAAGATTTTAGAACAAAAGGATATGACGTTGAAGTCAGTTTGGTAGCCGGCAAATATAATAGAGGTATTGAAGGGGATGCAAAAATCGCACAAGAAATAGATGAAGTATTAAATAAATATAATGCAGATGGGGCAGTCGTTGTTTCAGATGGTGAAGACGATGAAACAGTAATTCCAGTAATTCAAGGAAAAATCCCCATTATATCAATACAAAGAATCATAGTAAGGCAAAGTAGAAGTGTTGAATATTCATATGCTATTTTGGGGCGATATATCAAAATATTATTCTATGATCCTCGATATTCCAAATTTTTCCTCGGTTTACCTGGTGCATTATTTATAACTAGTGGCCTTTCAATACTTTTTGGATTTTCAAAGGTAGCATTTGCTCTGGGTTTAAGCATATTAGGTTTAGCATTTGTTGTAAGGGCATTTGATATAGACAAATCCATAGCTACATTATCTAAACCAACACCCTCAGCATTCATAAGAATATTTTCATATTTTGCAGGAACGCTTATTATTTTAGCATCAATATTAAATGGAATATCTCATATTCCTCCTGATTTGATAGAATCACAAAAAGGAATACACTCAATAATTACAAATAAGACAATATTAGAAGACTTTGTTTCGGGATCTATTACATTGTTGTGGATAGGGATATCAACAATTTTTGCTGGAATATTGCTAAGCAATTGGTTTAAAGGAAGTATAAAAATAATATACGATATTTTAAGATTGGTTGTTCTAGCATTATTGTATATACCAATGTTACAGTTTACATCACTCATAACTGCCAGAGGAAATCCATTTAATCTTATTTCTTCTTTATTAATAGGACTGGCAATTACTTTAATAGTAGCAACTTTTCTTTTTCAATATTTTAGAAATAGAAAAGGTGGAGAAGCGCTTAAAAACGATAATCAATAGAATTTGAATGAATTATCAAATTGTTACAACCTTACAAATAAATCATGTTCATATTAGATAAATTTTTAAAAATAATTTACAATACTTCAAGGCAAAATTTAATTTATAAAATATATGAGAAACATCTTTTAAATCAAATAAACCAATATCCATTTCCTCAGCATATAGGAATAATTTTAGATGGTAACAGAAGATGGTCAAAAATAAAAGAAGTAGAAAAAGAAAGGGGTCATAAAATAGGAGCAGATATTGCAGAAGATTTATTAAATTGGATTTATGAATTAGGTATCAAAATAACTACAGTTTATGTACTCTCAGACGAGAATCTAGAAAGAGAATCATATGAAATTGATAACATTTATTCATTATTAGAAGATAAACTAATCAGATTATATAACGACACAAGAATACACAACAAACAAATAAGGATTAAATCAATTGGAGATTTTAAGAAACTACCAAAAGGTCTTCAGAACATATTGAAAAAACTAGAATTAAAAACAGAAAATTATCAAAATATGTATTTAAATATAGCAATTGCTTATGGAGGACAAAAGGAATTATTAAATGCTATAAAAAAAATATCAGTAGCGGTTAAGGAAGGAATAATAGATATTGATGATATCGATGAAAAATTAATAGAATCGAATTTGTATACTGCTCATCTTCCACAAGCAGAACCGGATCTAATACTAAGAACTTCGGGTGAAAAAAGACTAAGCGGATTTTTATTATGGCAGAGTGCCTATAGCGAACTTATTTTTGTAGACATATTTTGGCCAGAATTCAGAAAAATAGACTTGATGAGAGCAATAAGAACATATCAAAAGAGATCAAGAAGATATGGAAAGTAGAGACGAAAAAAAAGTAATATAACTCACTTGAGGATAGATTATAAAAATGCCTGAACACGGAGATATAGAAAAAGAGACGAAAAAAATATACTGTGGTTATTGGATGACAATAGAAGAATGGGAAGATATACACAATTACAGTATAAATGAAAAATTTGAGGTTTCATCATCAGAATAGAACAAGGCAGAAAACAAAAGAGAAGATGAAATTATGAACATATTTTTATAAGTGTAAAATTTATTCATGCCAATGTATGACGAAATTTCTGCGGGCGCAGTATTACATGTTATGGATAAGAATTTCGAAATAAATTATCTAATTCTTAATTATAGTTACGGTCACTGGGACTTTCCAAAAGGAAATATTGAAAGCGGAGAGACCGAAATAGAGACAATCAAAAGAGAAGTCATGGAAGAAACAGGAATCATCGACATAAAACTAATAGAAGGATTCAGACAACAAATTTCTTACAAATACAGAAAGAAATCAAAATTGGTAAATAAAACTGTAATATATTATCTTGCAGAAACTAAATCCAATAACGTAGTTTTATCATTTGAACATGTTAACTTTGCATGGTTAAATTTCAAAGATGCACTGGATAAATTATCATTTGATAACAGCAAAAGAGTATTAAAAAATGCAAAGGAATTTCTCTCTAATAATATTAAATCATCTTAAATCTTATAGAAATTTTGATGGAGACTGTCAAAATCTAATAAAAAAGAATTTAATTTATTTATTGAAACAATTGGAACGTCATCAACAAATTCAAGGGTATTAGGAAGAAAAGTCAATATAATTGGAAAAGCATTTTTTATATTCATTTTTGACTTTTGAACAAATAACATAGTGCGATTTTTTTGTTTTTCGACAACCTGTGCAAGACCAGATAAAGAATTTTTTTTCCAGTGTTTACAATCAATTAACAAAGCTTTTTGGGATTTTATACCTATCACATCTATTTCCCTTTTAGGATTCTTTAGTCGGAAATTAGTGTAAACATTATAACCATGAAATCTCATTATTTCAGATGAAAATAATTCAAAATCATGCCAATTTATTTTACTACATATGCTAAGCACATCAACACCATTATGAATTGCTATTAAAGCAATAGTCAGTTTATTATAAACTGAATGATCTATTTTGTTTTTTTTAATTTTTACTCCACAGTGGGATAAAAAAAACAATAATTCACTAAAAATATCATTATTAATGATACCAAAATTTTCTATATCAGAATCAAAATTATCAAGGATATAAGTTAACAGAGAGGGATTGATACTCAAAGAATTCCATAATTATAAACTGAAATTATTAAAATAAAAAAAGAGGTTTATTTTACTATTACGTGTCCAAGCATCGTTGGATGCAATTGACAGTAGTATGGAAAGTCGCCGGCTTTAGTAAATGTATGTTGGAATGTGCTACCTGGATTAAGTAGTTTTGTTAAACCAGAATCAAATTCCTTTCCAGAATCTGCAGAACCTGGTGTTCCAGATGTAATAGTATGCTGTACTGAATCCTTGTTTGTCCATACAACCTTTTGACCAACTTTTACTTGAGCAGGATTTGGACTGTACCCTTTATCACCCATAGTAGATCCTCCAGGAACAATAGTAACCTTCACATTCTGAGCCCTGAGCAAAAGCAGAAAAGTGTCCACTAGCTGTAATAGATATCATACCAAGAACTGCGAGTAAGCTTGCTGCGATATAAACTGGTTTATTTACCATTTGTATCAGTTTTTACTGATGTATGGTGTAATAAATATTTTGAGATTTATATAGAATATTGATACAGTAAATACTTTAACAAAATTATTAGAACATGATTAAAGATTTAATAAATTTAAATATATCGATATATATACTATATCAATAATTTTTTTGCATATAAAAGATATAGAAATAATATATTAAATTTTAATATACCAAATATTTTTTAAAAACTATACAAATACAAATATAAATCAAATTATAAAAAAACATAATAAGGCTTTTAATTCAATTTTAATAACCGATGTCCAAAATTTGTTTAAAATGTAACAGAACCTTCGATGAAAGCGAGGTAGATGATCCAACATCACAAAAATATCCATCCTGTCCTGATTGTTGGAAAGAATGGACAACTTATGCAGTCATGGTAATGAATGAAATGCGTCTGGATATGTCACTCCCAGAACACAGAAAAGCTTTGAAAAAATATGAAAAAGGTTTTTTTGAAAAAACTCTCGGTGAAATAGAAAAAAAACCAGAAAATAAATAAAATTCAATTTTCAAATACATATAATATTTGAAGTCAATCATAAGATTGTTTGTTATTATTTAAACTTGGAATTAATTTGATAAATTTTTTGGGGTCCGGAGTATTTAAGATAGATTCCATGAAACAATCCCACAATTTATCTCTTTTATTTTCAGGTAAATCATTCAATAGTTTAAACAAAGACAAAATAAAAGAATTATCAAAATCCTTTAACTCGCTTGGATTTAAATATAATTCCATTAAATACGAATAAAAAATAGAGATAATTGAAGACGCATCCATTTCTGATAGCGAATTCAACCAGGAATCAAAAAGGTTTAAAATTTTAGGTCTTTCTATTTTGCCATAGTTCTTTAAAATATTGTTAATTATTTCTTTTTTTTCTGATTGACCAAAATCATTAAATTCATTTAACCTTTTTTTAATAATAGGAGTTCTTAGTCCAGATGGCAAGTTTGACAAAATTTTTAAAATGTTTTCAATAAAATTTGATTCAGAATCCTTACTCATGTAAGAAAATAATAATACATTAATTTTTTTCTTACTGAATTCTTTCCTTATAGTGGAAAAATAATACTAATTTAAATTAGTTATAAATTGTAATAATTTTATTTTAATAATGACTATATAAATTATAATAGATATTCACATAATAACCATAATCAAAACAACATCAATAAGATAAATCGAAAACACGATAACTACTACAAAATAAAAATGAAACTATTAAGAATAAATATTATATAATTTTTAAGATATCATATGCCTTGTACAGTTACAATAGGGGGATTTTATGGTGATGAAGGAAAGGGAAAAATTATAGCATATTTAGCAATTAACGATAATTATAATGTCGCTGCAAGAGGAGGGGTAGGGCCCAATGCAGGGCACACATTTGTTCAAAATAATAAAGAATATAAAGTTAGGATGTTACCAAGTGCGGTGTTAAACAAGGATACACGATTATTAATTGGTGCAGGTGTACTAGTAGAACCTAATATCCTCTTAAAAGAAATCAATACATTTAATGCAACAGATAGAACATTTATTGATTTTCAATGCGGAATAATTGAACAAAACCATCAAGAACAAGATAAAAAAGATAATCATTTAAAAGAAATTGTTGGTATGACCGGTTTGGGATTGGCCCTGCCAATTCAGATAGAGCATTAAGAAAGTTAAAACTTGCTAAAGATGTTCCTGAAGTAGACTCTGTTTTTAGAAGATGTTAGCAATTCGATCAACTATTCGATAGCAATAAAGAAAATGTACCATAGAAGGTACACAGGGCACTTTTCTATCACTTTATCATGGAATATACCCGTATGTTACTTCAAAAGACGTAACTGCATCTGCCATCTGCTCTGATGTAGGTGTTGGTCCAAAAAAAATAGACGAAGTTTTAATTGTTTTTAAATCATATGTTACAAGAGTAGGAGGAGGTCCTTTGACAAACGAAATAAGTATGAAGAGATAAAGAAAAAAATTGGTTAGAATTTGGAAGTGTGACAGGTAGGCAGAGAAGAGCAGCGCCTTTTGATTTTAATCTTGCAAAAAAATCAATCCAAATTAACAGTGCTACTAATATTGCTTTAACGAAATTAGACATTTTATTTCCTAAATGCAAAGGCATAAAAGAATATTCAAAGCTTGAAAACGATGCCAAGAAATTCGTAGAAAATATCGAATCTGAAACAGGCATTCCAGTTACAATAATAGGAACTGGAGCAGAAATTAACGACACTATCGATCGAAGAAGCACTAGATGATATCTCCAACATATAGAATCATAATTGAATTATACCACCACACAATATGAATAAAATAGTAATGAAATCTATAGAAATCACAAAATGATTTGCTTTAAATAAAAAATAATATTTCATCTTTACTTATTCATATTGCAATTATTTATTTCATATTTAAAAAACAAAAATAATTTAAAAGATAAATCAAAAAAGAAAACGCTTATAATCCTTGAAAATACTCTGGATAAAGGTAAATATTGTATTTCAAAGAAGGTCGCACCTTTGATGATGTTCTTCAAGTTCGAAAACATCGGCCGATAGCACCAAGATATCAAACGGATTTAAAAACAAAATTATCAACTAATATCAAAATAAATATTCCAATAATTAGTGCCAACATGAATTTTGGTACAGAGTCAAACATGGCTACGTTTTGGCAAGAGAAGGAGGTATAGGAGTAATTCATAGATTTATGTCGATAAAAGATCAGTTAGACAGGTATTAAGGTAAAAAGAAGCGAATCAACAATATAGACAACCTTACATAACCGCCGGATAACATATTAAAAGAGATTAGTAATATTATGTCGGAAAAGGGTACTTTAGGTTTATTAGTGGAAGATGAGGATAGAAAACTTTGTGGAATAATAACCCGAAAAGA
>CAWISD010000084.1:0-13484 GCA_963838615.1 uncultured Nitrososphaeraceae archaeon | reverse complement strand
ACATCATGTTAATCTGACTTTTATTGTTGTGAAAAAGGTAAAATATAAAAAACATTAAATGAAATTAATTTTTGCATATTATAACTATGTAAATCATTTATACAAAATATTTTGATTAAATATAAATAAAATACAATATTATGGGTTTATTGGTAACTTTTACTGACTATATTAAAAATTTATTGATATCATTTAATATTTTTGCATAATTATATGGATGTGTGATATGATATGATAAAACATAGTCCAGTTTACTTTGTTGCATGATTCCCCCTTTCCAAATACTTTTAGCTAACATCTACCAACAAATCGTATGAAATGGTCCATCTACAACAAATCTCTAGTTAGAAGAGGAGAGATACTCCTAGGCTTTGATGTTATTGACAACTGGGATACCGAGTTAAAAGAGATGAACAAAGACAAGGTTGGTGAGCCATTTCATTATCCTAATACCTTTCTTCTTTTACTTGGATATGCTAAAGTGTATTTTCATTTGCCATTTAGACAAACAGAGGGTATTGCACAAGGGCATGCTAAAGGAAAAGTACCTTCCATTCCTGACTATACTACAATAAGCAGAAGAATAAACAGGTTAGACATCAAGATAAAAGATGTAGATAACAAAAACAAGGATTCTAAAGACCAATACATTGTCATTGCGATAGACAGTACAGGTATCAAGGTTACCAATAGAGGTCAATGGATGAGAGATAAATGGCATGTGAAAAAGAAAGGATATTTAAAAATACATGTAGCAGTTAATGTGAAGACCAAGAAAATACTTTCGATAAAGGTCACGGACGAGCACGTTCATGATAGCAAGGCGTTACCAGAATTGGTTGAGAATATCATAAAATCAGATGACATGTCAACAACAGCAATAGGCAAACTATTCGGTGATGGCGCTTATGAAGGTAATGAGATTTTTAGGTATCTTGCAGATAATGGAATTTTGCCATGCATTAAAGTAAGAAAGAATGCTAGAGTGAGATGGAAAAAAGGGAATTTCCTTAGAAATCTATCAGTTTTGGCACAAAGAAATGATTTGCAAAAGTGGAAGGATAGCGTAAGCTATGGACAAAGATGGATTGTTGAAACCGTATTCTCATCGATAAAAAGAATGTTTGGTGAATATGTTTATTCTGTTAGACTGAAAAATATGATACAGGAAATGATGTTAAAAGCATCACTGTACAATAAAATAATATCTATTTAGACAAATTCCATCATAATATCAAAGAGTATAGGAATCATGCAACAAAGCATAGTGCCTAAGTAATTCTTAATCTTTAACTTAAATTATCCATTTAACATTGTTTTTAGATCAAATAATCTAAATAAACCATTATTTAGTAAGAACCATTCTCTAGAATGTTATACTTATCTGCTGCTTTTGGATTATCAATATCAAGAGAAGGATCATTATATTAAAAATAATATCTGCATAGGGTATAAATTTAATATTATTTTGTTATATTTCATTACCATAAATAAAATATTTTAAAATTGCCTCAGTTTTTTTCATAGATATTTTTTTGAAAAAATGGTATTAGTAACAACAATAATACCAAATTACTATTTTTATATTTTATTCTTAATTTGTTCTTTTCTATATATTGTATTTAGATGTTTATACTATAATTTTATTAGTATTGATAATTAGGGTAAAGTTTTATATATTTTGATGAATATAACTTGGTAATGAAAACAAAATCTTTCATGACTTTTTCTCTAATTGCAATATTGTTATCTGCGGTAGGTGCAATTTCGCTTTCAACATCGCAATCTATTTTTGCACAAAATACTAATGTTCCTGTAGGACCTAATACTACTAGTCAAAGTACTATGGCAACAAAGGGCAATCAAAATGCTCCTCTTGGCATGAACACTACTAGTCAAAGGACGATGGCAACAAAGGGCAATCAAAATACTTCTACTGGTATGAATTATCCAGCTATGGGTACGAATAAACAAAATACAATGGTAAACAGCAGCATAAATTTAGTTAAATCGATGTATCAGGGTATTGCTTCAAAGTTTAATGTAACGTTAAATCAGGCGATTAATACAGCCCAGAAAGCAATAGGAAATAAATCAAATGCATTAGAAGCGACAACTGGTATTAGTAATGGATATATTACATATTCGATAATTCTCGGAACACCCGATATGAAATTCTATAATGTTATTGTAAATCCTGGAAACGGAAAAGTATTGTCTTCACATCAGTTGTCAATGATAGCAGGCATGATGATGATGCATCCAGGAATGAATAACGGTAATGGAATGATGGGAATGATGGGAGGCATGAATCACGGCATGATGATGGGGCCAGATAACGGCATGATGGGAGGCATGAATCACGGCATGATGATGGGGCCAGATAACGGATGATGGGCATGAATCACGGATGGAATGGTCAAAACAATAATAATGGTCAATGGTAGAGATATCTAAAAAAGTTGATCTAACAAATTAAAGAACAGTATTTTTTTTAAACTTTATCTTTTATTTCATTTATTTTATATATTTGATTTTAATAACTTTCCAAGATAGATATATTAATGCTTTCCATTACTCAACTCGATTCACTCACAAAGGCTAAAGTCGTAGAAATGATCCTTAACAAAAACACTGAAGAAGCATTACAAAGTCTAAGTAAATTTTATAAAGTTGATACGCCTCAAATTGTTGTCGGAACTATAAAAGGGAAAAGAAAGACGGTATATGCTGTTTATGTTCAAAGAGAGAGTAGAATTTATTGTATAAATTCTGATATTTTTTATAATCCCTTTATTGTGTTACATGAATTTTATCATCATATTAGAACAAAAGGTGGTGTCCACAGAGGATCAGAAAAACATGCTAATATGTATGCAAAAAGTTTCATTGTTTCATACAATAAAATAATAGAACAAATAATAAACAAAATCAAATAAACAACAATATTAATACAAATTATCTTAATTGAATTTAAATATCTGCAATATATTTTTTATGGGATATAATTACAATGGCCAACTCTATTATAATGTTTAATCTACAAGGATAAATAAATATGATGATTTATCTATATGCCAAAAAATACTTTAGTATGTGAAATTACTGTGGTACGTCATTTTCTCTTTTTATAAAATTTAATTATTCTGATATTATCTGATATGTAATAAGAAATATTTATATTTTGCAATGACCTTTTTTGACTGATTATTAGGTTTGATATGATATTACAGCGCATACTTAATTATTCTAAATTGTATCATGATTGCTAATCTATTTATTTTGCCCGCTTTCTATATGTACAATTTTTGATTTGCAGATTATAAAAGTATATCAATCGGGTCCATAACATATCCTAACAGGATGGCATATATAGTATTGTTTTATAAGATAGGCTAAAATTTATTTAATAACTAATTATTTATACAAGTCTTTGGTGGTTTATCGTTATGACAATTCAGGCTTATGCTGCTCAAAAGGCTGGTGAAAAACTTGAATCTTTTGAATTTAATCTTGATGCTTTGAAACCTGATGAAGTGGACATCGAAGTTGAATATTGCGGTATATGTCATAGCGATCTACATATGCTCAAAAACGAATGGGGTATTACACAATATCCATTTGTACCGGTCATGAAGTTATTGGCAAGGTATCTGCGATCGGGAATATGGTAAAACATCTAAAAATTGGACAATATGTGGGATTAGGCTGGAGATCTCGATCATGTTCAATATGTGATCAATGCCTTAGCGGATACCAGAATCGCTGTTTGAATGGGGAAGCTGTAATTGTTGGACGACATGGTGGTTTTGCAAATAAGGTCCGTTGTCAGGCAATATGGGCTTTTCCACTACCTAGTAATTTAAATATAAAAACTGCAGGTCCTTTGTTTTGTGGCGGTATTACGGTTTTTAATCCAATTATTCAAAATAATATTAAAGCAACAGATCATGTAGCTGTGGTTGGAATTGGTGGATTAGGTCATATGGCTCTAAAATTTCTTAATTCATGGGGTTGTGAGGTTACTGCACTCTCTACCAATCCAGAAAAGGAAAAAGAATCACGACAGTTTGGAGCTCATAATTTCTTCAATTCCAGAAATCCTGATACCTTGGGTTCTTTAGCAAACAAGTTTGATATGATATTAGTTACTTCAAATGTTGATTTAAATTGGGATGCCTATATTAATACGCTTCGTCCTGGATGCAAGTTACATATTGTTGGAGCTGCCCATCAAGTTAATGCTAGTATAACTCCTTTGATTTCATTTGAAAAATCTATTGGAGGTTCTCCCACAGGAGGACCTGCTACTATTGCAAAAATGCTTGATTTTTGTAGTCGACATAATATTGAGCCTGTTACGGAAGAATATCCTCTTTCTCGGGTAAACGAGGCTTTAGAGCATCTGGAATCAGGAAAAGCCCGTTATCGTATAATTTTACGAAATGATTTGGGTAAAAAATAAGTTCATTTAATTTGATTTTACAACCGATTCATGAATGTTTCTTATTCTAACCAATTTATTGTTCTTTTTATATTAAAATATAATCCAAAAAATAAAAGTATTCTAGTACTTGTTAGTATTCGATTTTTTTATTCAATAAGGCAATATGTTTAAAATCAAATATCGGTAATATTCTTTGCAACAATAATAATTTCAGATAATGTTGTATTGTCGGATGATCGTTTGAATTGTGCAACAAAATACCAATATTATCAAATATTTTTAGCACCTTCGATAGTACTTATTAAGGATGTACAATCTAAAAAGCTCCTGCTTTTTCAACTTGTCTGATTTTTTCTATTAACTCCATTATTTGTTCATGAGTAGGGTTAATTGCTTTAACCAAATCTATATCTATATTAAAATTCTGAAGTTCTGAATATATTTTATTGTCCTCTAAAATATTTATCAATTGATTAAGCGAGAATGGTTTTTGCAAAAACTCTACACTGTAGTCCAAACATTTGGATAATTCCTTTAGTTCGTCGTTAACATATGATGATGCAAATATTATTCTTTGATGAGGATTAATGGATAAAATCTCTTTTGATACATCCAAACCATTTATCTCTGGCATACGATAATCCAAAAGTACAATATCAAAAGGTGGATTATTTGCTAACGATCTGCAAGAAGAAGGGTTTGAATTCCCATTCATATCACCAATATCGAATGTAATTTTATGTAATTCCTCATTATATATTTTTAGACACTCTTCTCCATTTGAGGTGATTGTAACATTATAATTTTTCCCCTCTAATCCTTTTTTATAAGTTAAAGCAATATCTGAATCATCTTCAGCTATTAGCAAGCTTCATATATCATTATATTAAATAAAAACTATATTATATGTCATCATAATAAAATTAGACAATTTACTAAGGGAATTAATATCTCGGATTATTAATATTTGTATAAATAAACTTTTAAGCAAATGAATAATCATTGAAAAAATGTGCTTTATGCGATATGAATATGTAGGACTTCGAAAAGAAATTTCGATATTTTATATTTATAAATAGGTTTAAAACTAAATAATGCGTTTATAAAGGTTTATAATTTTTGTTATTAAATGTTTTAAACAATATAAATAAATTCTTTGTTCTCTAACGTTAAATAAATCTGAATTAATACCTTTTATTATTTTTGTTGTTCCAATCCTTCAATACATTCCAAAAGCACATCTTTGTTTTTTCCCTGAATAATCCATTTTATAAATTTATCAAGCGTGAATACTTCAATAGTTTTAAAGGTTGAAGGAATAAAACCACCATAGGCGTATATCATATGCACAGTATGACTTCCAGTCAGATAGATTATTTCCTCTTCTACCGCATTATCACTTTCTTCTATACTTTTTCTAAAGAGAAGTATTGGTTTATGATGGTGCAAAGATAAAATAGTCGCTCTTTGAAGTTTATCTTTCAGTCTCTCTGTTAACCATTGTTTAATTATCATATTTTGCTTCTCTTCTTGAATTGTTGATTGTTTAATGCTATTTGCTTGGACACTAATAGATGATTTGTTCTTTTTTGATTGATAATTTTCTTTAGCACTGTGAATGTGATACGATTTAAGAGAAATCTCTCTTTTCTTGGCCAAGGATCATATCTAAATATTTGAATACTTAAACTTAAAAGTTAATTATTATTGACTAAAAAATTAACATTTTATATCTGGTTTATTTTTTCTTGTAATTTTGTAGCGTATGAATTTATAGTGAGTGTATGTTACAATTAAACTTTATTTTGATAAAATTATAAACTAGAAATAACAATCTTATTAAGATTAAATTTACGTGGTTTTTTATTTCCATTATTTTAGATTATTCGATCAGACTCTACTGCAAATAGCCTTTCATATTGTGACTTATTCTAAATTGTCCACAGGTACGTTTATTGAAATCAATAAAAAAAATAAAATAAAATAAATCAAAATGTTATGAGCCAATACTTTTGATGTTTTGGTTGTTGCTATTGTTTCTTTAATTATTAGCCGTTTGTTGCACCATTACTACCTGCATTGGCGTTTGAATGGAGGGCACTATTATTACATGAACCGGCAATCGGTGAATCTGCACCGGCTGTTATACAGAATGCACGGTGATGTTGGTGACCTGATTGGTCTATGTTTTGATGAGTTCTGCTATTGCCATTACTATCTGATGCTGCACCATTACTACCTGCATTGGCGTTTGTACTTGCAGCAGTGTTGTTACAGGAAGCAGAAACTGGTGAACCAAAACCAGCAGTTAAACAGAATGAATGCTGGCGTTGGTCGCTTGATTGATCTGTTCTTTGATGATTGTTGGAACTTTTGTCGTCAAAGTGATTGAAGTGATTGTGATTATGCCTCCAAGCAAAAGCTAAATCGTCATTATACGATACAATCGTACCTGCAATCATTATTGTTGTAAATACTATGACGGTTAATGCTAAAGATGTTTGATTTTTAATTACATATGACATTTAGTATGAATATTTAATGAATTCTTGTATATTTGCATTAAATAGTTAATTCTATTATAAAGTTACTATATTATTTTTCATATTATCATTATATTTGAAATCAATACCAATTGTAAATATCTATGATATAAATAATCAATAAACGGGAATTATATTACGATCTCTTGCATAATTAGAAACAATCTAGACTACCCCTTATGCTCTATTACTATTCTCTTTCTAGTGTGAATTTTGTTATACTCTTTTTCTTCTTGTGACATCTCTTAGTTTCTCTTCTTTTTATATGGTAAAGCGGATAGTTGTTCTGGGAAATCCTTTTCTATTCCGAAATATCCAAGGTCAAATACATTAACAACCTCTTTTGGAGTGACAGGATGATTCTCTTTTATAAACATCATAATCATGTTTTCTTCCTTTCTTATGTCGTATTTTGTGAATGATAAAACCACTGATTGTTAAACATAATCTGTTTCTTTACAGTATGTCTTTTCTTCTTGCCTGAATAGATACATCTTTCTTCTATTCTTATCCGCAGGTCTTGGTATCTGTTGTTCTAGTGCAATCTATAAAAGCCATAAAGCCTGGAAAATATTTCTCTACTTCCTCTGGAGTGTTTTCAACCTTTTTGTTAATGCCATATGTCTTTTGAGGAATTGGTAAACATTTTCTTATCTAATTGTTCGATTTTTTGAATGTCTCTACAGACGTTACTCTGATCTAAATCAAATAGAAAACCCGCTAACGTGTAAGTTATGTAAAGACGATAGTAAACTAAATAGCATCAAAAATCTATCTCTTATATCTAGTTTGAATGGTCTTCCATGCACCTATATCTTTCTTTTTCTATATTTTCTTTTAGATAACCGCTTGTATCTCATGTTTAACATATCTTTTTGTTATTTCTTTTTTGTAAATATTATCAAATTCTTCTATTGTAAGGCCAGTAAATGATTTGAAAAGTAGTGGTTTTTTGGATAACCTCTCGTATGAAAACAAAGAGAGAACAGGATTATGAAAATCTGATGGTCATAAAGATGTTTACAAGTAATTATGCAAGAGATCTATTATTTTGATTATTCTGATTCTCTCATATTATTGTGTAATTCTTTTACAAAAATTTAAAATAAATTTTATTATTCTGTGTGGTTTTGTATTTTTGTTATTTTTATTGCATCTTTTAACAACTCTTCATAAATAGAAATTGCTGCTAGTGCTCCACTTGCAGCTGCCAATATGGCATAATGTCTATCTGTATCAATATCGCCTCATGCATAAACATTTGAAATCGTAGTTTGTTGTCTCTCATTGACCTTCAAATAACCTTCATCCAATTCACACCCCAGTTGAATTGCAATTTCATTTTGAATAATTTTTTTAAGATGATAAAATAGGACATCTGCTTTGTAAAATCCGTTAGTTCTGGTTATGATTCCTTTTATGGATTTTGTATTTGGATCTCCTACAATTTCTACTATATCGTCATTTTCAATAATATCAATACCCAGTGTCTTTGCTTCGGTTCTTTGTTTATCACTTAATTGATATATATTGTTATTATCGTTTGATCTTTGTAAGAATAGGGTGATGTCTTTAGTCCATCCTAAGAATACTTTGGCATAATCTAAAGCTTTATTCTCCTTGTTATCGGATGCAATTATGACTAATTTTTTGTTGTTAGTTTCAAATCCATCACAATGTGGGCAGTGCCAAACACCATTACCATCATATTCTTCAAAGTTTTTTATATTTGGTTTTAGGTGCTGGATTCCTATTGCAATAATTAAATATTTTGCCCTGGCTTTTCTGTCTCTGCTATTATCTTGGTTTTGAATATTCTTTTCTTTTGTGGAAGTTATTAGAAAAAGATTATTATCAATGTCTTTTTCAACTCTTTCTACTTTATTTTCAATTCTTTTTACCGAAGGGTATTGGATAACATCATGCCATGCTTTTTGAATTAACTCATTCCTTGGCGATTTTTCATATCCTAAATAACCATGGATATACGAGGGTCTAGGTTTATCATCATTAAAAATGATGATTGGTCTGAGATATCTTCCCAATAGTAATGCAGCAGATAATCCTGCAAATCCCCTCCTATTATAGCGACATCGAAAATATCTTCGTAATTACCGAGATTATTATCTTTGCCTCTTTTATCATCAATAATATTACTTTTGTCTTCTTTGTTGCGATTTATCTTTAATGTTTCCATATTATAATATAATAAAAAACATTATAACAAATTATCAACTATTTTTCAGCAAAAGGATTTGATCTACTATTATTTTTTAAAAAATAAAAACCTGATTAATTGGCATCAGACAATAAAAATGAAAAATAATTTAAAGCATTCTGCATTTTAAAAAAATATGCAAAAGTACAAAGAAAAAAATAGATAAAAATGTACTCAGAGTACTTTTAAATTAACAAATGAAATGTATATAATATGGAATGTCCTACGTGCAAACTTCAACTACATCCTAATATGCATAATACCCTTATTGGAAAAAATGTGCGAAATATTAGTATCTTTATATTTTATCAAATATGTCCTGAATGTGGAGAACCTATAGTGGGTATTAAAGAATCGGCCAAAGGGGAACTCTATATGAATCCTAATAATGTAGAAGGATTGATATTTTTGATAAAAGAGCGAAAAAAAGCGCGAGAAAAATAATAAACTAGTTCAACTATGCTGTAATCATGCAAGGCCAAAATATTTGTTCACTCCTTGTATCAAAAAAACGATACCGTAATATCGACACTTTACTTATGCCAGAACTTAAGAAGATGATTGTTTCTTGATTATGTATTAATTCAGACCAGATATACTACTCCTTGGTTCATGGATGATTAATACCATACATGACCTATTGCTTTTAACAGTTCTATCCATTGCTGTTATCTGTAGGTCAAACACCACCATTCCCTCTACAATAAATAGATATCCAATTGACCCATTGCTAATATAATACCTTTTATATCTATCGTATAAATGGTATATAGTTTCCTATCAAACATACGTTTACTGCTAGGTATTAACACAAGGTCGCAGGCTACTGCTAGTTTTCGGTTGTATTAACAATTTGCTTTTTCTAAAATTATGTAATTCATTGTTAGAATCAAGTCAAAACGTATCCATACGACAAAACATCTTAAAATTACGGCTAATGGATGATAGATATATGTCACAATGTTTTCTTGATATAAACGGCCATGGTATACAACCTATCATACATAGAGTATTAAAAAGTGGATTCCTTTAATCTATCAAGATCTAATCTTTGGACCATTGTTAACTCAAATCATATCTCAAGGGTTAGCTATAAGCTGATATAAAATATATCAAGATAATCGAATTATGTTCACGTCTAACTTATTTAAATAGTATAATTAGCTATGCTCATTTGAGCCTTTTTAGCTTTTTTGAAATAATATGTATTTTATATTATAAATCTAAAACAATTAATGCTAAAATGGAAGTGTCACCACAATCCAATACTTTTTCTATATCTCAATTGATAGACCTATATGTGAAATTCTTTTAATTTAATTCAAGTCACATTCCTAATGCTTAATTCAAGTGGTAGCAATGACCATAAATAGTTCTTTATAAGAGTTCTTTATATTTGATTAACAGTTCTCCTTAAGTTTAGTTATGGTAATATGTTTTATATTGTATTGGAATATTGATAATATTTGTAATACATTTTAAATATCAATTAATTTTTTTAGATTAATTATGCTTTGTTGCATAACTATGAGATTCGTTTTTTTATAATTGAATCTTTATTAGAATAAACCGAATTACGAATAGATGCCATCTAAACTTAAAATGTATGTGTCATATAGTTACGATAAAATAGAGTTATGCAACAAAGCAGATTAATTACTATAAATAATCTTGATATGGAAAAAGAAACACTGATGGCTGACTTTTTGATTTATGGTATCGGTATTATGGCTACTGTTTTTGCAGTTTCCAGTACTCTTCCTCAAATATTAAAGGCATTTAAATCAAAGAAAACAGATGATATATCAATTTGGTTAGTTGTGGTATTAATAGCAGGCCTTGGATTATGGGTATTTTATGGTATAGCTAAAAATGATATTGTACTGATCGGTGGAAATTCTATTGCAGTTTTGTTAAACTGCATTATGTTAATTCTAAAAATCAAATATTCAAAGAATCCTTTAAATTGAACCTATAGATTCTCAATACTTACTAATGCGTTTTTAATATTTAGAATTTAGATAAAAAACTCTATTAAAACATATAAAAATTTATATCCATTCAAACTAGTAATTAAAATTATTAGATATACCTCAAACTATATTTCCACTTAAATCCTCAATTCTTTATATTTTCTCTTTAAAAGATAAAGTCAAGGTTTCCTGCAAAAACAACATTCTTGATTCAAATACAAATTGATATTATCGGTTGTGATTTGCGTACATAGATAAAAAAGAAATATCGGTATTGGTATCGTTTTTCTAAATAAATAATAATGATAAGTATTAGGTAAAGATATACCGAAAATTAAAAGATGAATAAATAACAGAATTACCTAAAGAGAATATGTTAAGAAATTGTAATATTCTATAAATCTAATAATGTTTTGAACATAATGATTTCAGTAACAAAAAAACAGACATCTTTAGCATTAGTTGTAGTTGCATTTGCAACAATAATGATTGCAGGTACTATCGCATCTTCAGGCAGCGCCTTTGCATGGAGAGAAAGACATCATCACGATCACTTCAGTCACTTTGAATTCAATCACTTTAACCACTCCAATCACCACGGCAAAGTATCTCACACTGACCAAAGCATAAGCCAAGGATGTGTTCAACCCACCAGCTCATTCGATTCGACTTCTGGTTTAGGCTCATTTGTTGCAGGTTCAGGTAACAATATTCCAGTTTGTGCAAACCTCAATTTTGCAGGCAATGCAGCATTCACTGACCAAAGCGGCAGCCGTTAATCAAAACACAAAAAGTATCCCAAAAAGATATCCCTTTTTATTTTGTTTTTTCATATAAAATACATTAAAAAATATATAAATTCATATCAATTCACAATATACTCATTAGCATAGGTTATCTAAACTCTATTTTTTAGTAAATAGTCCTTCATATTAAGATTGAATCTTTTTGTTCTGAAGTATGTAGATACCTTGTTTTTTAAACCTGTAAATGATTGATAATATTTTTAGACAAGCAGATCTTGTTTGGCCATGTTCCATATCTCTTCCATAACCATAAACTCTCTGGTGATGCAGTGGGAAGATATACCGGGATTAGCGTATCCTTGTTACCTTCAAAATATTTGATCACCTTCTTTGATTTATAATGAGGTGATGCATTACCCATAAAAAGATAACATTTTGGAAAATTTGGCATGTATAATCTTTAGATAATCAAGAAATGTATCTCCATTGAATACATCGTACTGTCTGAATAACTGCTTTTTTCTTTCCATGCTTATAGCACCAAAAATACATGAATGTTTGTGCGAGCCTGTTATTCTAAGAACAGGTCTTTTCTTTTCATCAATCCAAATGCTTCTAATAAGAGAATCATAAAAGTAGAATGATTCGTCCAGTGATGTTATGGTAAACGCAGTTTCTTGCTGCTGCTTTTACTGTTGCTGGATATACTTATCCACAAGTATCTGTTCTGTCTTTTTTTGAAATTATCTTTTTCCTCTAAAGACGCAGTATTAACATGCACCTTTCTTGGCACTTTTTGTTTGAATCCCCATTTTCGAAGGATGCGACGGTATATATGTGTGGATATGATGGTATTTTATGCCACTTTTCTTTATGATTAACTCTTCCACCTGTTTTGTGGTCCATCCTTGGTTGTTGCTTTCTTTTAGTTCTTTCTTAATCTGGTAACTTGCCTCTTCTGACAGCTCTAGGCGGTATACCACACGCTTTTGTTCTATCCTTTTGTCCTTCTATTCCTTCTTTATCATATCTTTTTAACCAATCTGAAGCCCATGGATTACTTCTATATGCATCTCTTTACAACATGAAAAGGAATTTGTTCATCTTCTCGTACTCTTTGATAATTAGCAGTAGTAGCCTTTCCTTAACAGTTTGTAAACACATGGCTAATCATTATTGTAAACTGATTGTGTTCATTTAGATTTGTTAATTTTTATAATTTTGAAATACATTAAAAAATATAACAATAATTTTGTTGCTGAAAACAAGCAGTATTAGTTTACAAAAGAACATACAGCATTCTTTACATAACTCTTGACCTTTGAATCATTTTCTTTTTTGTATAACTACCAATTTGGCTTTGGCCAATGACATTGAGAATATTTAGACAAATACAACGGTAGTAGATAGCTTTTGTGTTTTATGATAATTATCCGGATAAACTGTTTAACACATTTATGCTAATTGGTATAGTAATTAAAATTATTAGATATACCTCAAAGGCTCTAAAATTAAGATATTATTTCTTTGTTATAGTAATGAGCAAATAGATTAAGA
>CAWISD010000083.1:0-13482 GCA_963838615.1 uncultured Nitrososphaeraceae archaeon | reverse complement strand
AGATCTCTTGCGTAATTAGCCGAAACAGCTTTATTTCCATCTATCGTATGTAAATATGTCATTTCTTTTTGTTATCTTATAATAGGTTATCCAAGAAGCCATCACTCTTTAAATCATTTACCGGTCTCTCAATTCAACAGTTTAATGACATCTATAAAGACATAAAATCGAAATACGAAAAGTACGAAATAAGACGCTTATCCTCTAAAAGAAGAGAACGAGATATGGGTGCAGGAAGACACTTCAAACTCATTGTTGAGGACAGAGTTATCATGGTTCTAGTGTCCTATCGTCTGTATATCACTTACACCTTGACCGAATTCCTATTTGGGTTGGATCAGAGCAACGTCTGTAGAAATATACAAAAGATTGAAGGATTGATAAAACAGTGCTTACCGATACCGCACAAACTATACAAGATAACCAAAAGGCTGAAAACGCCAAAGGAAGTTGAGAAATACTTTCCTGGCTTTATGGCTTTTATAGATACAACTGAACAACCAATACCTCGTCCTAAAAACAGGATAAGAAGGAAGTTGTACTATTCGGGTAAGAAGAAAAAACATACCGTAAAGAATCTGTACATGATAAACAATGAAGAGATTATACTTTATAAAACAAAACATAAGCAAGTAGGAAGAAGACATGATTACAAGATCTACAAGAAAAACCATCCTGATACTCCAAAAGATGTGCAGAGTATTCTGGATATTAGGCTTCTTGGGAGTAGAAAAAGACTATCCGGAACAAATATCATCATTACCCATTAAGAAGAAAAGGAATCAAGATTTAACTTTGGATGAAAAAGAATACAACAGAATTCATTCTAAGAAGAGAATAGTAATAGAACATGCTATCTGTCGCTTAAAAAAGTACAGGATAATGAGTGAGATATTTAGAAACAGGCTGAGGAGGTATGATATTGTATCAGATATAGTATCAGGAATGGTAAATTACAGAATAATGAATAGCATTTAGACATAGAAAATACAATGATTAGTAGAAAGTGCTAATTTGTCCTAATTATGCAAGAGATCTAATACTAAAATATTGATATGTGTCTAATTATGCAAGAGATTTAATGTTTTTACAAGGTTCAATAACATGGCATTTCAACAAATAATTTATTTAGTTGTTAAAATGGGAAAACCATTTCTTTAATTTATTATATATGATTTTCTCTTTCTTTAACATCTCATCTACAAATAGAATAGATTAGAATCATTTAATTATTTGAATACAAGGTATTTGATGACTCACCTAGTCTGATTTTATAATCTGTACCAAACGAAAATCAATTGTAATATTTTTTAAAATTTATTATTTCTTTTTTTGCTTTTCTATATTCTAATATTATATAATCTCGAGATTTTTTAAGAAACTGTATTCCAAATTCTAAGTCGTCTTTTTCTGATTTTAATTTCTTTATATCATTTACTAGGTCAATTTTTAGAATTAAATCATTTATAGTAAGTTTATTTTCCTTTAAAAAATCTAATACCTGTTAGAAATACTTCTAGGTTATCTTTGTTTTCTTTTAATATGGAATCAACCTTTTGTCTATTTTGTAACATTAAATAATCAGAATGAATCTTTAATATACCTTTCGGGTGGTAAATTAAGTTTGGTAACAACTTGAACGAGAGTCTTATCTTTTTCAAATAATTTAAAAACTTGAGAATGTACATTGATGAAGAATCCCTTATTTGTATCATTCGAATTGCCTTCAATCTTCTTCCTTATATTTCCTATTTTAAGAAGTACAATTTGAATCGTTTGGCAATTTATCTTTGTGAGTAACCTTGATTAATTAAATCAATGGCCAAATCTTCCTTATCTTTATTTGACAATATCGTATAATAGATATAATTATGGGCTAGTTTACTAAAGGAATGAAAAATATTAGTGATACCTTTGATACAACATTTATTCATTGATACATATGTTATTTTTTTATGTTGTTTTTGGTTTATTATGACATATATTTTTAATATACCAAAAGAGAATTTAGTCTTGAATCAAGATAAAAAGATAAAGAATAAGATAATGAAATAAAATATGAATATGTTAGAGGGTTCTCTTATCCAATAATAGGTGATAGTGTTTTCTTGTTAAATGCTAAAACTGTTAGCCAAATGTATAATCAAAAAGTATTAAAAAAGATGAATGTTGAGATGGATTCTCTAACTTCCTGATGTACAGAAAAGTCTCAAAATAGGAACAATTAAAATGTTTGAGGATTCTGATGATAAAATTCCAATATATATTAATTTTGATAATTTGGTAAGATACCACTTTGGTATATTTGCATTTACTGGAGGTGGAAAAAGTAATCTTTTATCAAATTTATTAAGAAAGATTTTAAAAAATACTGCTGATACCAAGATAATACTATTTGATATATCATGCGAATACCCATTTCTTCTTGCTGACATATTTGCAGATGATTCTATAAAGTCTAAAATAATTTTGGAAAACAAGGTAATTAACACAGACCAATTTTATGTTTCTGTTGTAAAACCAAGAGAATTTGAAGATGATGAAAGGTCCAAAAAAGGGCTAGATGATATATTTGAAAAAGGAATAGTAACCAATTTTGTTAAACCATATTCAGTTACTCCCAAATGTAAAGAAGTATTAAATGAACTAAATGATTTAAAAAATGAAGTAGGAGGCAAACCTCATTATTTAGATGCTATAAATCAAATACATAATACAATTTTCCAGCATATGGTCAGCAATAAATTAACAGAATCAAGTTTCATTGATGAAAATTTCGTAACAGTTTTGAGTGTTTGTGCTACAGAGGCAATTAAAACTTTTAAGGTTAATGACAAGTCAGGACTATATGCATGGGCTTTTAGTAGAGGTACACTTGTAAGTAGATTAAAAAAACAAGGTAAAGATGATGACAGCGATAGAGAAGAGAAGGAAAATATCGCCGCTACAAAACCTTATGATGAAGGAATGACAGAAGATGATATACTAGAGTTACTTGAAGGTGATACAAGACTTGTTTGTATTTCTATATCTGATCCATATACCATCAAAGAATTATCTATTTCAATAACTCAAGAAATGCTCAAAAGAAGAAAGAGGCAATTTAAAGTTAAACCTCACATTCTTTTTGTATTTGATGAAGCACAGGAATTCATTCGCGATCTATCTAATGCTCGCGGGATTGACAGAGAATGTAGCGAAGGAATCGAAACTTTATTGCGCCAAGGAAGAAAATATGGTTTGGGTGGATGCATTGCTACCCAGAGAATTGCCTATTTGAATACTAGTGCTCTACAACAACTTCACACTTATTTTGTTGGGACACTTCCAAGACCATATGATAGAAATGTCGTTAGTAACACATTTACAATTGACAACGGGATACTAGAGAAAACATTAGAGTTTGCACCCGGTGAATGGCTCTTATCTAGCTATATTGCAACAGGAATTGAAAATGTTCCTATATTTATAAAGGCAGATAATTCAGAAAAAAATATTAAATTATATTTAAATTTATAATTAGAATATAATATTCCTTGCTTGTTTCCTCTTGATTTAATAGTATTTTAAATTTAATTTTATTTTTAACCTATTAAATTGTAATTAAATTTATAAAAGATAGATTTAAAATTTATAACGGTTGTTGTCCTCTTTAAGGAAATATCTTGCATTTTCTGGAATCATACTAATAATTGGATCCTCTTTTTATTTACTGAATCTAAACAGGTAACAGACCTCAAAAAAATACTTTGGATATCCAATTACTTTTTTTATGGTTACTGGGTATAACACTTATCATTATTTGGATAAGAAAAGAAAGAAGTGATTTATTAAAAATATCAATGGTATTTGTAATTTTGGGACAGATAATGCTATGGATTCTAAAAAAGGGACCTGAGAACCAGAATCCTGTTGACTCTATAACTATTAATCAAATATGTTTTATTATTATGATTTTATGGTCGATTTCTGGGATTCTAGTTTTAATTAAAAAGAAAAAAAAGTACAAATATACCGAAAGGAAAGGATTTCCAGAATACTTAAAAGAAGAAATTTTACAGAAACAGAAATACAAATGTGCATATTGTAAATCTTATTTAAAAGTAAGAGAATTTGATCATAAAGATGGAGATAGATCCAATAATGATATTTCCAATTGTCAGGCTTTATGTCCAACTTGCCATTCTCTTAAAACAACTAGAGAAAGAAAGAATAGAAAACATTAAATTTTCATTGTACAGTAAATGTAATAGGTAAAATAAATCCAATAGATTTTCAAAGTATTGATATCCAATTTTTATTGTTATATGTATCATGTTACTATTGTACAAGTTACAATAGATCTTTTTTGCAATAAATGCTATATATTATAGGAATAATTGATTAATTATGATATCTACTAAATAGTCAAACATTAGTTTATTTTTATTATATAGCAAAATATCATTTATAATTATGATACCTATCGGATTTATTAGATTGTTATTTAATAAATCTACACAAAAAAATTATGCCATTATAATGGAGTATTCTTCCTTTTGTTTGATATAAGTATGAGGAGGCATTCATAAGAAAGGTATCCTCATAATTGAAAAAAGGTAACAGCATCCACTAGCTATTATTTAATGATTCTATCGCTTTAAAGGCATTATAACGATAGACTTAATATGAATTAACATAATGTAATGATGGTTTTAGAAAGCACCGTCAGTATAGCAAAAATTGGCACAAAGTCGTTAAGAGCAACAGTTCCAGAAGGCGTAGTGGCGTATCTTGAAATTGAAGTAGGAGATAAACTTGAATGGCGAATGGATGGCAAGAATAATGCGAGAGTAGTGATAGTTTCAAAGAAGAGTGATATCATAAAAAAAGATACAATTGAACGAGGAGAGAAGTAATCAAACTTAAAAACAAAAGAATGAACTAGGATTGTTAAATGCGTCTGATTTCGATCCAATAGATCAGCTTAAAAAAAGATCTAATAATCAGTATAATGAAATAATTAAATATGTTATTGGTTTAGATCAACATATTGGAACAATATCGGAAGGTAAATCTATAACGTATCTCCAACAGTATATATTTATACTTGAAAATTTAGCAGATTTATATTCTCTAAATGCTGTTTTTTAGAGCAAAATCTAAACCATGAACAGCAACAATTTCGGATACCTAATCACTCAAAGGATAGAACTTTATATTTCCTTTACTTTGAGTATAAACGTCAAAATTATAAAATAACTACTTCAATCAAAATTAATATTCTTTTTTTCTTTGAAATTCTTCTAAAAATAAAGTAGAGTATTTTATTTGTTGACGAGGTTAAGGATATTACCATCAGGATCTTTAAACCATGCAACCTTCATTTGACCGTCAACATGGATATCTCCTTCTAGTGTTATGTTTGACATGTTATAATGCTCAAATGTTATTCCCTTGGCTTTGAGTGCTTGCACAACTTCCTCTATATTATCGCCTACTGTCCATGTCATAGATGTAGCCTTGTTGGTTCCAGCATAGTCTGATTTATATACAATGATCATAGAATTGCCGCTTTTAAATACGACTACCTCTGGAGTATTAGAGTCAATTAGTTGCAAATCAAGCACATCTTGATAGAATCTTTTTGCCTTTTCTAAATCCTTAACTGCAATATTTGCAACTGCATTCTTATCTCTTAACATATTAATCTACTTTTTAAAATCGATATATTAAAAGGATTTAGAAATAGTAATTTTTTGAATATTTTTTAAAATATGTGTTTATTAAATAGATTATAATATTTTATTTTGTACATAAAATGCAAATATAAATTGCATCAGTGAGTGATAGGCTATTGTTTTTAAAATATACAGCATAAGAAAAATAAAAACTAAATTCTTGGTAATATATAGAAAATGGTGAACGCTGTGAAGGCTATGAGCATCCTAAAGGAGAGGGCATTAACACCAAGCAAATACATAGCAAAGATATCCGTAATACCGATTCAATTTAAATTAACAAACAAGAGTAAAGTAACAGAGATAATTTCTAAAATAACGACAACAGTGAACCGGATAGTCTTTCTAACGGCAAAAAGCAATTAGCATTATCCAAAGAGCATACACAGCGCTCATCCCAATGATATAAACGTCGTCGAATAAGAGAATAAAAAAATGCTTATAGAATAATAAGAACTGATTTTTGTAGATGTAAAGAATGCAATGATAAAGGAGACGCATGGTTAATGCTAAAACACAATTGTAAAATGAACAATTAATAAACTTGAAAATATTTCCTAAATGTTGACCGGTATGTTTTAAAAGTATTCGTGATTTGGTTAGATATCACTTCATATTATTTCTTATATAGTTGGTGTAAATCCTTATACTGTATTGAAAATAATAACGATATCCGTAGGAACGATATTCTTTTCTATTTTTGCCTTATCTTTCTTATTTTATAATAATACTATAAATTTCACTGTTTATTCTCAATCAGATTTGCAAATAACAAAACATAGAAATATAGTTATTGATTTGGGCAATGGCTTAAAGACTAATGCTAGGTTAAATCTTCCAGCTATAGGGAACGGTCCTTATCCTGGAGTTCTTCTTGTCCCTGGCTCTGGAATCACTGACATGAATGAGACAGCAGGCTATGTTCGTATAGATAATGAAACAGGCTCGCTCATTTATCCGTCTGCAAGACCTTTCTTTGATATAGCTGAATATCTTTCAGAAAGAGGCTTTGCAGTATTACAATATGATAAGAGAGGGGTTGGTGCAAATCATACCATTTTAGATACAAATGTATGGGGAAACATAACAGTTACCGATTTAATAAACGATGCTCAGAAGGCTTTGGATGTCCTCATACAACAACCAGAGGTTGATTCTAGCAAAATATCTTTAATTGGACATAGCGAAGGTACAACGATAGTTCCAAGGATTGCAATCAACAATCCAGATAAAGTAAATAATATTGTATTGATGGGAACATTGGCTCAAAACTTGAAAGAAATAGGAATTCATCAAATAATGCAATCAGCACTCTACGCTAAGGAGGTCTTAGATCATAATCATACCGGATTGATATCACTAAAAGAAGCATCAAAGGATCCTGTTTTCAGATCTCTGGCTAGAGACCTTATTCCAGTTCTTACACAAGACATTACTTTGATAAATGGAACAGACAAAACCCTGAATCGTCAATATGACATAAACAATGACACATTCATAAGCATTAATGACGAACTCAAGCCAAGACTAATGGACCAAGCAAAATCCTTAGCGGTTATAACACCGGGTGAAAAGTGTAATGGTTTAAAAGGTCCATGTCCTATTTGGATTAATTCACAGTATTCTTTGACACCCAATCTGGATATCATAGACAAAGTTCCATCCAACACCTCTGTTCTGATTCTGCAAGGAGAAAATGATTCAGACACTCCAATACAGCAAGCATTTCTTTTGCAACAAAAACTAACCGAATTAAGACACCCTGATCATACATTGATAACATATCTGAACCTAGGCCATTTGTTCTATCCTTCATCTCAATGGATAACTGCTCATGGAGGACCAATTTCACAGTATGTCTTGGCAGACTTATATTCATGGCTTGAATCTCATTCAGGATTTACACCTTTGTATACTTCTATGCATTCCTCTAATTCTTCTTCTTCTTCTCATCAGCAAATTTATCAATAAATAAAATAATTTAAAACCTCAAGGAAAGAGATGGGAAATATAATGATACAGTCAGCTAAGGAGGTAAAATTCTTTTAGCAGTTTTGAAGATGTTTATTTTGACAACTTGCAACTATACTTTTGGTCCCTTACATATTTTTATAAAGTAAAGATAATAAGGTTTTAATGAATAATTTGTCAATGGATAATATAAGGGAGGTATATGTTTAATTATGCCAACTATAAATCATTTTGAAATTCCAGCTGACGATATAAACAGGGCACAAAGATTCTATAAAGATGTATTTGGATGGATTATGCAAAAAACGAGTAACCCTGAAAATCCTGAAAAAGATTATTGGCATTTTGATACACAAGATGATGATGGAACTAAAGGACTAAGTGGAGGAATGATGAAAAGGCAAGATCCGAACATACTGTGACAAACTATATTACAGTTTCATCAATTGAGCAATATCAATCTAAAATAGAACAACATGGTGGAAAAATCATGATTAAAAAAACAGAAATTCCTAAT
The DNA here is from genome assembly GCA_963838615.1 of uncultured Nitrososphaeraceae archaeon. GTDB lineage: Archaea > Thermoproteota > Nitrososphaeria > Nitrososphaerales > Nitrososphaeraceae > Nitrosocosmicus. The sequence continues at coordinate 5,274 of CAWISD010000083.1, read as the reverse complement.
ATGGGATTCTTTGTAATATTTACTGATAGTGAAAATAACATGTTTGGATTATTCGAAATAAAAAATAAATAAAATAGAAAAGAAAAAGAATGATAAGAAATATTCTATAACAATGACTAAAATATTGCTACAGATGAGTTTTATAATAAAAAACATGACAAATTGTTAGCATACTTGTGCTAATTGGTATATAATTTTTGATAATCTTATCTACTAAGTATAATTTGATTTAGCATTAAGTAGAGCACAGAATCATTTATGATTTGCCTTTCTTATAACGAAACTCATGATAAGAAATATTCTTCTAGTATATAATTAAGGCTCTGTTCATTTTGGCTTTTTAAGTCATTTGTTAGTTAAATTTGGCTGTATTTTGTTTCTGATTGTATTGTCAATTATAAATATTCATATCGATTAAGAGTCAATCAAAGGCTTTCCCTAATTAAAGTCCAATAAACAGAAGAATAAACAGTTGGATATCAAAATAAAAGAAGATAATAATAAAAATTAGGAATTTGAAGATGAATACATTGTCATTGCAATAGATAATACTGGAATAAAGGTTACCAATAGAGGTAATGGATGCGAGATAAATGGCATATAAAAAATAAGAAAGGGTATTTGAAAATACATATAGCAGGAAACGTAAAAAGCAAGAAAATTCTTTCAATGAAGGTAACTGATGAATATGTTCATGACAGTAAGGCGTTACCCGAATTGGTCAATGATGTTATAAAATCAGACAAAAAAATAACAATTGGCAAACTGTTTGCAGATGGGGCTTATGATGGTAATAATATTTTTAGAGTTCTAGCAGATAAAGGAATCCAGCCTTGTATCAAAGAAGAAAGAATGCGAAAATTAAATTAAAATATGGTCACATTCTTAGAAACCTATCAGTATTGGCACAAAGAACTAATTTACAAAAGTGGAAAGACAGCGTAAGCTATGGACAAAGATGGATTGTAGAAACCGTGTTTTCGTGCATAAAGCGAATGTTTGGTGAGTATGTTTATTCTGTTAAACTAAAGAATATGATACAAAAGATGATGTTGAAAGCATCATTGTATAACAAGATGATATCTGTTTAACCAAAATAGATAGTAAAATCATGAATTATCGGAATCATGCAACAAGGCATAGTTTTAATTGTTTTTAGAATCATGCAACAAAGCAACAATAATTACAAATAGACCCAACAGTTTTTGAACTTGTATTATATATTGCTAAGATTTAATTTAATAATTTTATATTAATCATCAAATGATTCTGTCCTATCTTTAATAAACTGCATAGTTCTTTCTATAAGACTTTTCTCCAAAGGAGAATGAAGATGATGTTTTAGTTTCAAGAATCTGCAGGCTTTTGGATACAACGTAACATACTCCATCTGTGGAAACAGAATGATTTCCATGAACCTTGGTCAGACCTGACAACTACAGGTCTCCCAAATACATATGTATGCAAGGTCATAGCATTTTTTTAATGATGGTCATATTTAGCAAATGAATCAGTAGGTACTTTAATGTCTTTAAAACATTCCGGATCAATTATCTTTGCCAATACCTCTAATCCTGTTATTGTTCTATTTCCAGGTTTACTAAAGTATGCTCCTGCATTCACTGCATACACTTCACTATTTTGAACAGCATTTAGTGATTTCCATTTATAATTAGTTTCCAATATCTTTGCTTCATCTAATGTTCTATCCACATCAAAACCACATGGCATTAGAATTATTTTATCTGGATTAAATTTTATAATCTCATCTATATCATGTATACGACGTGAAGGCTGTGAACGCAAGCTTAGTCCGTTAATACCTCCTGCAATCTCCACCATTTGAGGAACCCAATGACCAGCGGTAAAGAAAGGGTCAATCCACTCTATGCAAACCACTTTTGATTTAGTATTTTTATTAAAAAAGTATTTACTACTATCACCATCATTACTTTCACCAAACCTTCTTTGTTCAGCCCTCATCCTTACATTGTCAATACGCTTTTGTAATGATGTTACTAATTTGCGACCTTCCGATAGTCTATCAACACGTTCTGCTATTTTCAATATACTTTTCAAAATATCATCTAAATCATGAGGATCAAGTACAAGGATATCTGGCTTGTAGCCCAATATAGAAGATGCACGATCTATTTCTTTTGTAAATGGGGCGCACACTTCACATACACCTTGAGCAATAATAAGATCTGGTTTTGATTCTCTTAATTTCTCATCATCTATTACATATATATCTGCTCCAGATTTCATTAGTTCTACAATTTTATCATCAATCTCTTTGCCACTTATTTTACCAGAATCAAAGGATGAATTTATTACTCTTGGTTTTCTTTTAGCATCATCAGGGTATTTACACTCGTGTGTTACACCTACTATTTGAGAACTTGCACCAATTTCATAAAGTATTTCTGTCGAACTAGGTAAAAATGACACTATTCTTTCTGAAGTCAAGGATACAAGTGGTAATAACAGTAGTATTTTTATAGATTATTAGTAACATTTCATTATCAAACCTTCAGTTAATATTATCATATTATTTGAAACAAACATGGCAATTCAGACAACGACATATTGAGAGGCTTATTCCACCTTTACAAATAAATTCTTTGTATTAAATTGAGCAATATACTTATGAGCACTATAGAAGGAGCGCGCATCAAGATTGCTTGTAAACACTTCCACCCTAATGCCCACCACCTCCACCCCCCCCTCCTCCACAGAAGGATAAGATATATAGATAAATCTACAACAGATGCTCTGTGTATGGGTTAACTTAAGGAAAATATTTATTTTAAATATTGATTAATGATGATTAGGCAAATTGTTTACTAATTTTTATTCAAATTTCATTTCAAATTATCATAAATTATTGAATAAAAGATGAGAAAAAAATAGTTCAAGAATTAAAAATGTTGATAAAATCGTGTATATGTATGTGGATTAGATTAAAGTCTTAATATCCGAGACTATGAAAAACCTATGAAATATGCCTTTACTTTCTCCAATGTTATGCCTATTTATTATTGTACATTTTTAGAGGTATTGGTTCGCATTATTTCATCATTTTTTCAATCTTTTGTATATTATTGCCTATGCATTGCTTTGATCTAATCAACAAAAATCCGGATAATGTATTAAGTGAGGTAAAGACAATAGTACACAAGCAGATTAAAATCTGTTTTTAATATCCGACTTAAAAGGTGTGTGTCTGTAGCACCAATGCTTATTTTTCTATCGTTTATTTTTGTTAAACGCTTTTTTCATGGTTTGTGATATCTTTTTGATATTTCTTTATTGCAAATATTGTCAAATTCTTTTACTGTGAGACCAGTAAATGATTTGAAAAGCAATAGTTTTCTGTATAACCTATGTTTAAATGCAACTAAAGAACAGGTTGATGCATAACCATAGATCATAAAGCGGCTTATTCTAATTATATAAGATATAAATAATATCTGTACGATCCTGTTCTTTTTTTTATTGCATTTATTCTATGTCATGTAGATAATAATGCGATAATAATAGTCGTTGTTATATTCTAATGCTTTTGAAATAGATATTTTATCGAGTATTATTCTACTGCGTTTCATATATTAGGATATTTGTAATTTCTTACATTTATTTAACATAAGAAAATTTAAAAATATTCTCTTAATGAATATTTACGAACAAAAGGAACCTCTGTTCCTATATTAATAGAACAGGTAACAATTATAGTATTTGTAGGAAACAAAATCAGAAGGCTGAAACAGTTAAAATGTATGAAAATATTCATAATATTAATACTTTGCAGATGATGCATTGTAGAAGAACAAAATAAAAATTGAAATGATCTTTATCAGCTCTATGAATCAAAGGATATTCTATAATTTGGTATACCTATCAAATCTTTCGGCTTTTGAGATTATTAAGATTAACCAATTTATTCAAGACTGCTAAATACCCAAAGCAAACGTCTTCAAATCCCGATCAGTCTATAGAATAGCTTTCGGCTGAAATGCCTGCGTATTTTCATGCTCATTTTAATAAAATAGGTGACCATCAAAAAAATAATTTTGAATTAAAAATACCACAAAAGTTGGGCATCTAATTAACCATCAATGCAAGTATCCTTTATCATGAAAATATATAATGAGATTGGTTAATCTTATTTTATTAATACGATTTTTTGAGGTTAGCGAAGATAAAAACTTGATAGTATTGGTCTGTTGCAAAATCGCGTCTAAAAGAAAGACAATAAATTATTCTAAATATTTTAAAAAATCTTCTTGTGATGTTTTAGCCTGTTCAATTATTGATTTTAATACACCAACTTTAACAGGATCATGTCTTGGAACAGTAACTCTTCTACCGTCTTTGTGTTTTAATTGAATATGGCTACCACTTTGTCTTTCTACAGTAAAACCATAATGTTTGATTAATACTTTAATCACTTGATTATGATCTTTATTTCTTAAATTCACAGAAAATTCAGATTACAAGAAATCAATAATTCGAACCAAGTTCAATAACTAATGATTTTTTATCTTTTTGATTTGCATCTTCTGTAATGGATTGTAAAATTAAACTAATAGCATCTTTCATATTTTCTATTAATTCTTCAATAGTTTCCCCTTGGCTTATTGCTCCAGGTAATTCAAGACATTGACCGCTAAATCCACCTTCATCTTCAGACTGATACCTGATAGTAAACTTTCGTTTGATTGGAGTATTAGGATCGGGATTTAAAACCATTATATTAATAAAAGACAATGCAGGTTTAAATTAATTGTGCATTTATAGAGATAAGCGGCTGAGAAATATTTACTAGAATAATATTATTTAGATTCTATTCATAGTCATGTTAATTTCCATTTAAATAAAGTATAAAATTATAGTACGAATTGACCGCTCAGTCCATCGAATAGCTTTCGGCAGTAATGCCCGTGTATTTTCATGCTCATTTTAATAAAAAAGTTGACCTTCAGAAATATTAATTTCTATTAAAAATAACAAAAAAGTATCAAATACATTTATAGATATTGAAATACAACTAATCATTTTATTTCTGGGGTATACTGTAGTATAATGAGCAAGGTAATTATGAACAACTTTAACAGGCACAGACTTTCCTAATACAGTAGTAATTATAATTAATAGATCCCTTCAATATCTCTTGCATAATTAGCACCATTAGAAAAATTTCTAAAAGGTTGACACATCTTAATCATAATCAGCAAAAATAAAATGTAAATAATGTAATTAATTCTTGATAAT
>CAWISD010000082.1:0-35685 GCA_963838615.1 uncultured Nitrososphaeraceae archaeon | reverse complement strand
AGGGGGGATAAGATTCAATATTGAATGTAATCCAGTAATAGCGATAGACTATATTACAAAACCATGAGATCGCATATTATATGAGCATAAAAGAAATAAAAAATCTATACGACAAAACTAAATTAATAGAGACTTTCAACCAACTAAATAATAATTCTAAAGCGAACAAGATGTTGATAGAACAATTATTTCAACCAAATGTATCAAATTCAAATATATCCTTGTTAGGCTATACCTTTAATCCCTCAAAAACAATATTTCAAAATGTAAATCCGAAAGAAATAGGTGAAGCATGGATTTCGCAAATATCTACTGAATGCAAGGAAGAACTAGAAATAAAAATCGATAAGGATACTTATATAAGTAATACAACGGAGCCGATCTTCATTGATCTCATAAGACTCTGTTATTGGATATTTTTTTAATTACAAAATCAATAATAATCAAGGTTTTTGCAGTAAGTTGATGGATATAAAATAGCAAATGAAATTTGACGCTAAACAATTTAACGATCTATTATTCATTATAAAATACATAGTTCAGAATGAGAACCTATCAAATGATTTTAAATGTGGATTTATAACTTATATTAATTCCACAGTTTATCAAACATTATCCAAGTTTTCCAACTATCTATCAGAATTGATGCTATGTAGTTTAATTAAAAAAAAGACGCGTATTATGTTGAATTCATTCCGGAGAGTGAAAATACAAGCAGTGATCTAAAACTAAATGGAATCAACATTGAAATAAAAACAATTCATGATGATCCTCTTGAAAAAACAAAGTTAGAAGAAAGCCTTGAAATGGAGATATAAGAAACGATAAAAAGAGAAAAAATTGAAAAGATAATTAACAAGCATTAGAACAAAAGGCTGAAATAATTATTTTAGTATTGACTGGAACATCTATAGGAAATAAATTTCTAGAATATTCATATAAATCAAATTTTGGAAATAATTTTTCTTTGTTCTAATTCTATTAAAAAGCAACAAGTATTACAATAAATAATAACAAAGATAAAGTTGAAAAAATTCCGATTATCATATTTTCAACAGGTATCATTAAAAATAATGAATTTGAATGTCATATTTATTCCGCCATGAAACAGGCTCCATTAAAGGACACAAATGGAAACAAAACATTAGACAAAGATAACCTAAAAATTAAATTATCATAACAAGTTAAAACTAAATACTAATTGAAAATAATAATAAAATAACTATTCTATTAATGGGAAAGTTAAAGTGAGATACTATTGTTCTAAGATTATTATCTGGATCCTTTTTATGATTACTATATTTTGTATTTGTTAGAAGCCATTCAGGTTCTTCTTTTATTTTCTCTTTAAGCCTTTTAGATTGTTGTTTTAGATTACCCTCAATTTTAACAAAATCCATAAACATCTTTAGTCTTTTAGGATACTGTCTCTTTGTTTCAGGTGCACTTAGAGCATAAGTGAAATGCTGTAAAGGATCATCATAGTTCTCAGTTGTTTGATGTAAGTGTAAAACCGGGTTACTCTCCAAATCTATTGTTTTTATTATATCGTGGGCCAAATTTAAGAACTATTAACAACATGGGCCGGGTCGTTTGTAGGACATTTTTGCCTGTAATCTAATTTAAAATATTTGAATTTTTAATAATCGATTTAATAATTAGTAATATAAAAGAGCTATTAATTTTATTTAATTAACAAAAGGTAAACTGAACCCAAATGTTGCACCTTTTCCATCTCTATTGTTTTCAGCCCATATCTTTCCTCCATGAGCTTTTTCAACAATAGATCTCTTGCATAATTACTTGCAAACAGCTTTATGACCAACAGATCGTCATAAGCCCGTTCTCTCTTTGCTTTCATACGAGAGGTTATCCAAAAAACCACTGCTTTTCAAATCGTTCACTGGTTTGACATTACAAGAATTCGATAATATTTACAATAAAGAAATAGTAAACAGATATGAAAAATATGAATTAAAACGTTTATCATATAAAGAAAAGAAATAGAGAAAGAAAATTGGTGCTGGAAGGCATTTCAAACTAAATGTAAAAAATAGATTTCTTATGCTTTTGGTTGACTATCGTCTTTACATTACCTACACGTTAGCAGGCTTTCTTTTTGATTTAGATCAAAGCACCATTTGCAGAGACATCCAAAAGATTGAAAGATTAATTAGAAAATGCATACCAATTCCACAGAAAATATATAAAATAACAAATAGGCTCCGAACTCCTGAAGAGTTAGAGGAATACTTTCCTGGATTTCTTGCTTTTATAGATTCCACCAAAAAAGATATGATAAACAGACTAAAACAAGAAGATTATCATTCGCCTTTATATTCTTAGGTAATACAAAAAATACAAAAACTATAACCAATAAAGTAATTATTTCTCTAAACTAAACAGGGCCCTAGACAAACAAATTCTTGTAAAGTGAGGCCAGTAAATGATTTAAAAAGTAATGGCTTTTTGGACAGTCTATCGTATGAAAACAAAGAAAGGACAAAAAAGTGATGAATTGTTAATCATATAGCTGTTTATTCTAATTATGCAAGAGATCTACTATCTAAATATCTGGAAAAAATATATAGTTTTTATAGACTAATTAAAGAATCAATCAATAGACTTCCTGCACCTAAAACAAATAATACTATTGAAATAATGATATACGTTATATCTATTTCATATGATGTGCCTTGAGGAGAAATGTATGCGGCATTCATCTTTTTTCTCTTCATAAATACAATTGAAACCATATAGATTGCAAAAAATATGGGCCACGACCGGAACAATTAAACCAATTATCAAAAAAATTCCTCCAAAAAATTCCAATATTGATGCTATATATGTAAATTTAATCGGAATTCCAAGTGCTTGATTTGTTTGTTGAGCAGTTTGTTTAAATGCTCTAATCTTTGGATATCCATGAATAACCATATTAATACCAATCCAAACCCTAGCAATCAGTGCAACATAGGGAATAAATACAATTAAGGCTTCCGATAATGATACCATTTTTATTTATTGTGCACGAAAGATTATTAATTTTTCTAAAACATAAAAGAATGATTATATAACAATATAAAACGATTGAAAAGATATAAACAATAAATCCTTCATGATTAAACAGCTATATGATTAAGTATTTAGTGTAATTATTTACTCTCAGAAGACCTAAAATCAAAAATTTCAATATCTTATTATTACAAATAATAATCATCAAAATTAATCCTAAAATGGCACATAAGGTATCAAACACAGCTTAGAGGAAAGAAAAGGATATTAATTATTAGATATCGGTAAAATAATTCCTAATCAGTAAATAATATAATATAGTTTCACGTAATAATATTACTTTTTAAAAGATTGTAGGCTTTGGCGAAGCCAATAAAGGTCTTGAGATAGCCTAACAGATCTCAATTCCAGACCCAATACCTACAAATAATAATAGTTTGAACATTTTAATTCTTTTTATTTAGATTCTTCTGATTTTTAGTTCTAAATTTAAAATTCGTTGATATCACTCAAAATAAAAAGTAGACTTCCCAGTAATAAAAAAGGTCAGAAGTAGTGAAATGATATCTCTGGTAGTCATAATAAGCATTTGTTTGTAAATTTATTCTTTCGTACTTTTTAATTGATACATAAACTGTATTTTATGGTATTATTATAGGACGAGGTTAAGATATAATGAATATTTACACAAATAAAGCATTTTTTAATAAGCCAGATACATAACGATGAATTATTAATATCAATATTTTTTGTATTTACTTCAATACTTGTAATTTATTATAATGTTTAAAATCTTTTAGGTAGCATCGTGATCTCATCTAATGGCTAGTATATTAGATCGATATTAGTTCATTACATAATTGCGATTTTTATTTAGATAAGTATACGTTTAATTAAGTATTAAGATTATAGAGAATTTCAATATTTATTGGTTATATTTAATTTTTTGGCTCTGTTCATTTAACGACTCCTAACTCCTTATTGTGGTAATCGATAAATAAATTCAACCAGTTTTTCACATGCTTTAGTTTGCAGTTCTCAAGCCTGCATGGAAAGTAGTCATCGAAACTTTCAGTTCTATCCTTTATGTATTGCATTGTTCTTTCAACCAGACTTTTTTCAAAAGGAGAATGAATATGATGTTGTAGTTTTAAGAATCTGCAGGCCTGCGGTGGATACCATGTACCTCCATCTGTGGAAACCGGATGTTTTCCATAATTGTGACCAACCTGAAATAAATCTTTCAGCAACAAACATGTTTCTCTCTTTTGAGATTGATAGTGCGAGAATTTGCTTGTTTTTCTGGCTCGATTATTGCAACCCAAAGCCAGATATATTCTGACCCAACTTTAAACAATGTCTCATCAATGATAAATTCAGATATCCTTTTGCTTTTAGATGATATCCTTTGAGGATGATACTTTTGAATCCAAGTTCCATATTGTTACATGGTTTCGTTTGATAAAACAAGACAATTGTTGAGATGTTCTTCTTAAGGATAAACCTGAAAAATACAAATAAAGACCATGATATATGTATTCTGGAGGCGTTTTATTTCTGATAAGCACAAATGAAATAAGACGTCTTCAAGCTATAAGATTTCCTTAACTGAACAGAGCCATTTTTATACTTCGTTGCATATAATATTGTGACTATAATATTGAGTTCTTCTTCCAGAGTACATTTGCACTAAACCCGCAAATAAAATACCAAAAGATATTGATTCCACATGATGGCTCTGAAATGTCAGACAAGGCTCTGTAAGTCAGGCAGCCTATTTATCTAAGATATCTGGAGCAGAAATTGTTGTACTTAATGTAATAGAACCTGAGGTGGTCCCCACCCGGTCCTCTTCTTCTTTTATCAAATCAGGTACATATACGGTAAACTTAAGGAAGATTTACAAAATACGCTGGAAGGAGGAGTAAGACAAATGCTAGAAGAAAGGATAAGACGATGTAATGATGCAGGTGTAAGCAAAATATCTTACAAAATACGTTCAGGCAAACCAGTGGATGAAATAATTCATCAATCAGAAGAAATTGATTTTGATGTAATAATTATGGCAAGTAGTCGGATTACTTCAACAGTTAGAGTTCTGGGCAGTACTGTTAGAAAAGTATTAGATAGCATAAAAAAACCAGTATTTTTAATACATGAATAATGATAAAAAGACGATAAAAACTATTTGTCTTTAGTTTATTTTCAATTGCAGGAAATGAAACTGTAGTTAATATAAATGAGAATATAATTTTTTTATTGCTTTATAATATACAAAAATTTAAGAAATTTAAGATAGATAAATAATCATCACTATTGCTATCAGCATCTTCGTCTTCTTCGTCTTCTAACAAATCCAATGATGAATGGTCTTTGAAGTTATATGGAATTTGCAATATTCATTCTTCCTGTGTATACTCATCTTGTTAGATTATGCAATATTTCTCTAGGTAATCAAGTACTTGATGTAGCATGGAGGATATAGGAACATAACTATAACTGCCAAAAGAATGACAGTCGGTTTCAGATAGCGCGTATAGATTTTACATCCGCGAGATAGTCTTTAGCAAAAGAACACGCAATTTTAGCGGAAGTTGAAGATATTCAATGGAAAGAAGAACATGTAGAAAACTACTTTGTTACATGATTATTTTAATCGTTATTTGCTAACGTTTTGTTGATAGAGTTGTAACGGAAATAGTCAAAATCCAATTGATATTGTTATACAAAAATCACGTTTTTAACTGATTTTCGAATCCTGCAACATAGCACTAAAACTATTAAACCTGATGTAGTATTTGCTGTCAACCTAATTATCAAATTAACAATAATACATATTGATGTATTATTCATGCCTTTGGTTTTTAATGGCATTAGTATATTAGGCTATAAAGTATTTAAATATATCATTATTGCATAGGGCTCTGTAAAGTTAAGAAAAAAATTTGTCTATAAAACGGTTTAAAATAATTTAAGGAAAACTAGTTATGCAACAGAGCAGTTTTGAAGTTGTTTTCTCAGTTTTACAGTTGTAGTATACCATTACTGTAGAGCAAAACAGATTACAGTACAATTGCAGATACCGTATGAAATCCTCGTGCGGGCAATGAGTCTATTCTAAACACAGGTTGATATGCTCTATCAGCAACGATTCTATGAATATTTTTCTCGGGCTGTAGATTATCTGCCTTAATACCGATTGATAAAGGGTAATTACTGCAAACATCATTTCAAAAAATATAAAACTAACACCAGGAATAGTTGGTGCCATTTTGACAGAATTAAATAATGGAATATTTTCAAGAAAAATATTTTTTTTATTACCTATTAATCCATTTTCCGAGATACCAAAAACCAGTGTATTTCCAATTATAAACCAAAGGAGAGAAAGAATTGCTAAACCTGAAAATGTATTAGTTATTATATAGAGTGCATCTTTTCTTAGCATTAATCCTGCTTCAAAGAAACCTAAAGCCGGCGTCATTAGCATAACAAGTCCAGTTGAAATAAACATCCAGGTAGTATTGCCAGAATCTATTGGCATAAATTTATATTATTATTTTACTATTTAATAAAAACTTGCATTTATCTGCTTTATGTTTGCCTTTTCCATAATCGAGTATGTATCTATAGATATATTTGATTTAGGGCATTTGACGATTCAACAGGATTAGTATTCACTTAAAATAATGATGTTTCAAAGATGATTTTTTATCAATTACAGGTCTTGACTTTAACTTAAGAGATCACACCGTTAGACGGATATTGATGTTGAGTAACACATTCGCTAATAGAGTCAATACATCTTGCGTTTCTTCAAATCGATATTTCCTGCATCATATAAGTTAGTTGTTTGAATTGTTGAATAACATTCAGATTTATAAACTAAAAGGCTTATATGCAATAGAACGCCATTAAGCACATGAATTCATATGACTCTTTGTATCAGAGGTTGACCGAACTCACCCACCAGTTGAATTATAAGGATAAAGAATTAAATGAGCACCTGCATGAGGTTATTAAAGCAGACATTGATAATATTGAACAGGATCTGGAAGAAGTAAAGAAAGACCTACAAGATGATCTAAGACACAGGATTGAGGCAGTGAAAAAGGGAATAAAAGACAGAAAAGATGATCTAAGACACAGGATTGAAGAAATAAAGAAACAAACCAAAGATCGAGCTAGAAAAGAGGCGGAAAATGCATTAAACGTGATGGAAGAAGATCTGTCTAATGGGGACATTGTTTTAGCACATATTGACCGTTGGGTCGCAAATCAGTGGTTGAAAGCAAGTAAGTAGTTGAGGATGGGTCATAATTCATAACAAATAAAGAACTAGTTAGAGAATACATATGTGGATTGAAAGAAATATTGTCCGACAGAATACTATTGAAGTAATTAATTCATCATCCATTCTAATTAGTATTTTGTTTCTGATTGAATTGATTAATTTCTCATTAATCCTATCAAAAAATATCCTCATAATAGTCGAGGTAGACAATACGTATACTCAACAACAATAATCCTGAGATGTTTTATTGTACGTATCTGATTTTGTCTTGATTCAAACAGGGCACTGCATCACCATCTTTCAATCGACTTACAATATACAGAAAGGTGATGAGAGCTTTGTGGATTATCTGAATCACACTTACCAAGTAGACGAACCTTTGATAGAAGACTAGAGACCATTTCTTTTGATGTGAAAAAAAGGATATCAACTATGGGTATCAACTATGGGACACTTGTTTGTTTCAGATGACATAGTCAATCCACTCATATCCTTGCAACAGACATACAGCACACCCTTATCAAAGCCATAGGTCATGTTTGGCACAAATCCTCGATGAATAAAGGAATAGTATCTCGTTCAGGCATCGATACAGACGCAAGGTGGTTGGGGGTTTTAGTCATACGAATGGTTGGTTGGCTATTTGGGTACAAACTGCATATGAAATCAAGTACTGGTTCCATGTTGTACCTTTATCAGCAGCAGATATTACAACTGCCACCAAGAGCTAACATCCGCTTTGGACTTATCAAGATATGGCAATACCCATAGCAACTGTTATCACTGTTTCTCATTATGCGACATATATATTAGCATCAGCCAGATGAAGCGAATTTTAAAAATCATGTAATGAAAATATTTAATACAATAGTTTTAGCAGGTTAAATTACATAAATTAATTTTTCCTTAAATACATCTAATAAAAAATTAAAAAAATGATTATGTTACATTATTCGTATTAAAAAATGTATTATACCATTTAGCTTATGTATTCAAACCTTATCGAAAATTTTTCTGTTTATTTTAGAAATTCATAGTTTGTATATTTATGTTAATTGGTATAGAACATTCTTACATCGTTGGGCATCCACAGAAGGAATTTGGACCTGGACTATATGTATCATCGCTAGAAACTATGCATTTTGGAACCATCATCATGGCATTTGCTTTTTCTATAGCATACTTCATAAGTTGAATCTTGTAGAAACAATGCCAGGATTTAAATCTAGAAAAAATGATGTTAAAGAAGCCATACCATATAAATTATCTCCAAGTGGGGTATTTTATATTCTATTAAACTATCCAAATAATATATCACGTGAGAAACTTATTTTTAACTTGTTACGAAACTATTCTTCAAATATTTTATTTACATAATTTATTTATCCAATAATTAACCTAGGTAGACTATTAAGTGACAGCAAATAACAAAATTACAATTTACAAATTACTTTTAGTTCAATATATTTAAAACATATTTGTAAAGAATTACTAAATCTATGTCTTCTACAATAATCATGATGCTGAAGGATATGTATTAACCAAGTTATTTGACTGGCCTGGTAATTCTGAATCGTTATCTTCACCTAAATCGACACCATTTTATAATAATATGTTAAGAGAATATTTGAAAAGCAAGTTTATTTGGACATGGATTGATAACTCTCAAATAGAGCCAAACTATAATCAAAATTATATTGACGTATATAAACCCAACAAGGTAGATGAAATAGTCAGACTAGCGATAAATGAAAAAGAGAATAAAGATATTCTAACAATAAATTATAACAAGATAGATGAATTTGTAATTATAAATAATGGTTTACATTCAAGTATTAACGTAAAAACTGGAGGAAAAAAAGGAAGAGATTGTATATTATAGCAGTGCTAGTTAGTGTTATCGTGATAACTTTTGCAATTTTCAAACTAGCCTGTCTCGTTTAGCAATAAATCATCGTACCAATGTCCATTGCTGTAGTAACGATGTAATGTATAAAGTCCGTGGTTGTAGTACCCTTAATCGGGTACCCCTTATATGGGATTCCAGGTGTTTGAGAGTTTGCCATTATTGGAGTAATCAGCAATAACACTATTGCAACGCCTATAAAACTTAAAATACCTGCTCTTGAATTCACAACAAATTATTTTTTATATTTATAATTAAAGTTTTCTGTTATTGCTTCTTACTTTGCCAGTCAGTTAAAAGTTCTGTAAACTATATACTACATCTTCTTGTAAATTAGTTGTGTTTGTTTATTATCACAACACCTATATCTTCATTCTTATTATTGATGGACACCTTCCTCATCATAATACTTACCATAGATGAAAAGAACCATCTACACCTGATGCTCGAAGATAAAGATTCAGGATATAGAGCCAAGATAATCTTGCCTAAATATGAAGGATATATAGTTCCTCAAATAAGAAACTATATCTTACATCTACAACAAAAGAGGGAATTGTGGTATTGCTAACCGCAGATGTATTTACTTTAACATCTTCTACTGTGGTATATTTTCTGATTGCCATTCCTTCTATCCATCATTGAAGATCTAATTACAGACTATTGCTTGCGGAAAAAGTGATCTAAAGATTGCACCCAATTATATGGTCAAACTTATCATGGGCCGGGTCGGATTCGGACCAACGACCCCCGCCACGTCAAGGCGGTATCTTAACCAGGCTAGACCACCGGCCCCCTATTATCTTCATTGTTGTAATGAGATCTTAATATAAAATTTGTGATTATTACGTATTTTAATGTGTCAAATTATACAAGATATCTTTGTCATTTGATAAATCTTTAGTTTCCATACCAATTAATATTTAAATTCACCATACCAAGCATCATAACACAAAATCTAACGTACAATATCCCACCAAATATCACACCTTATTTCCATATGTATTAGGAAGAATTACTTTTAAAGTTGGCAGAATCCGTTAACAATAAATTGGTAAAAATAAATCTAGCCCTAATTCCTTTTCATTTTAAAAATAAATTATATCTAAAAACTGCAAGATTTTAAAAAGAACAAAAATCCAGATCTGCATATCGTAAGGAAAAAAGAGAACGTATTTAGTTACTATAACAAGATGCCTTTCATTCAATAAATATTCTTCTAATAATTAATCTAGACAATGTAATACCCATCAGAAGAATATT
The DNA here is from genome assembly GCA_963838615.1 of uncultured Nitrososphaeraceae archaeon. GTDB lineage: Archaea > Thermoproteota > Nitrososphaeria > Nitrososphaerales > Nitrososphaeraceae > Nitrosocosmicus. The sequence goes on along the minus strand of CAWISD010000082.1, from coordinate 25,207 downwards.
ATTAATAATATGAGAATATTTAAACTTGAAATAAATCTTTTGTAGTCCAAAAATATTTTAGATTATGTCAAGTTATCATCTTTTCTAATAAAGGTACAAACATCAATATACCTCAAGAGAGACATCATGTCAAATCAATACGAGATTAATATAATAATAGTAGTTCAAAAATTGTAAATACATTAATTATACAATGGAAAAAATAAATTATATTTCTATCCACATAAAGATTTTTAAAAATTAGGCAACCGTCTAAAAGAAAAAGATCATTATCATCAAGTCATTTTTTACCAATTATCCAAAAGATAACAGAGGAGATTCATTAAAGGAGATCTTTATAAACTTTTATTTTATGTTAAATTTTGACTCATACCAACTAGCAAAAGTAAAATAGACTTTATTTCTAAAAAACTATTAAACAAGAAGAATTTTTAGAAGGTATGGAAAAAAGTTAATTTTCAAACATCAGGTATAATTAAAATTGAATAAATGATTAAATAAAATATAAAGTACGATGACAACAGTATAAAAGTAATAAAATAAACATGATTTTAGAATTATTTAATTCAATAATAACTTATATCACATCCTTTATTTCAAGTTTGGGATATCCTGGAATATTTTCTCTCATGGTAGTTGAAAGTGCCATGATTCCCATACCGAGTGAAATAATAATGCCATTTTCGGGATTCCTTGTTGCAACAGGTAAATTATCATTTTTTGAAGTAGTACTAGCAGGTTCGTTTGGAAATTTAATTGGTTCAATAATTACATACTACTTGGGTATAAAAATAGGTAGACCTTTGATTATAAAATACGGTAAATACATTTTTTTCAGCGAAAGTCATCTGAGATTTACAGAAAAACTATTTGAAAGATTGGGTGATAAAATTTCATTTATAGGAAGGTTATTACCAGGTGTTAGAACGTATGTATCTTTTCCTCTAGGTATTGCAAAAGCTAACCTCATCAAATTTATGATATATACTTTGATTGGATCTCTGATTTGGAATGCTCTTTTAACATATGCAGGTCTTCGACTGGGAAGTAATTGGCAAAGTTTTCACAAATATTCGCCATATTTAGATATCGTTGCAGTTATTATGATAATAGCCTTTGCGGTCTGGTTTATCTATAAAATGAAAAAGATGAGTATGAATAAAAAATTTGATGTACAATAAATTATAATCCAATTATTTTTTTATTCTTTTTATTCTTTTGGTAGAAATTTTTCAAATGATCTTCTCTTATTGTTCCGGATTGACATTCTTTTATAAAAGAATAAATAAATCTTTAAAATAAAAAAAGAAGAATCAATATACTAATTATTTTTAGTTATACTAAAAAACTTATATATAGGTAATGCAATGGCTCTGCTCTGCCCATTTAATGATAAATGATCATAAATATCAAATTAACCAGAGTATAAATAAATACCCCGATTATAAAGTTCATCAATAGATCCCTTGCATAATTAGCATCGTTAGAATAATTTCTACAAATACAACACATCTTTCGTAATCAGCAAATTTAAATGCAAATATTACAAATATTATTGATAATCTATAAAATTTTTCTAATGGTGCTAATTATGAAAGATCTAATATTCATTTTCAAATTTTTTTATTCATTGTATTTATTTATTTATTTATTACTCGTTTAGCGAATCTCTTGAACCAAATTCATTTTTTAATCCATATACGCTTGCGATTCTTTTTATATCAATATTAGTAATTTTACAACACTTGTGAGCTAACTTCAAGCAATAAGGATATCCATTTATGCTATGATAAAAAAGCCTATCTACTATTTTTTGTATTTCCACCTCAGATAATGTTAAATTATTAACTATTTCGATTTTAATCAAAGGGACAAAAGGCGATAACCTAGCATAAATTTCTACAACATCTAAAATACCAGAAAGATTAGAATTTTTATTGATGTTAGGTAGACTGAATCCGGGTTCAAAGCCTAATTTGTTAAAATAATATATATCCGCAGCTTTTGCTCCATATTTTTTGAATTGATTTTTGGTATTAGAATTTTTTGATACAAACAATATCAAAGAATCGTTATTTTTTTCAAGTAAAGAATGTAATTTATTTGCATAACGGGAGCTTTTATTATGGAGTATATTAGATATGATCGAACCATCAATACACAAGATATCGGGTTTTTCGTCCATATTTATAACCGAACTTGACAATTCAATTTCCATGGTCATTGCTTCTGAACTAAGAGAATCTCCACTTATGGTATTAATACCATAATTCCATCTAGTAAATAAAGTATGGTTAAATGAAGTAACAGCAACGCAATCTATTACAAAGAGATCTATTCCTTGATAGGATTTCTTGTTCCAACTACTATCAATACCAACAGAAAATGTTTCCTTTTTCTCCGGAGAATATTCAATCCATCGGCTAGAAGCTATTTTTAAAATATCTGGAAAAGAATCATCATGAATTAAAGACAATTTATTTTCTTTATTTTTAATAGCATCAAGATAAAGATCAGCCAGCAATAGAATAAAGACTTTCGAACTTATTTATTTATGTTATAAAACAACAACCTAACGGTTTATTCAGAAAGATAGTTTTGTCTTACTTTGACAAACAAACAAAAAATATTAGTGAATAACCGCCAGATTTAAACTAAAGTGTAGTAGTTGTCATATAATCTATCACTATTAGAGCATTTTTTACTCAAAAATCATTAAAAATTAGTCTTCAAAATAACACGGTTTTTACAAATAGAATTGGTAATGATTTTAAGTGAATCTAATTATTTATTTATTTTATTTATTTTATAAAAAATACATATATGTACAATAAAATTATTTCATTTTTATAGAGGACAAATAGAAAATCCCCCTCCCTCCTATATATGTATATACCACCCAATAAATAATTCAAAAAATATACATCATGATAAAGGTTTATCAAATTATTAATTTAGAAATTAATAAACTAACTAAAAATAAATAAGAAAAGTGAAAAAATTTTATTTTATTGGAAATTGCAAACTAAACGGATTTTCAGAAGATTGAGATTGAGTTCCCCTATCTAAAGTTGTAGAAAGTGTACCATTTATTACATATGAATTTGGTTTGATCGAAGATTTGGAAATATTTGAATTAGAATTACTATTCAAAGTTCCATTTGAATTAAGTAGAGTTCCAGCCTCAGGTGTTAATGGTTGTTGATCCTTCAAAGTTATTGTTTGATTACCTATAATAGGATAAACAGAACTAAGTGAATCAATGAATCCTTGCGGTTTACTTCCAATATCTGCAGAAGCCAGTCTTATATTATTAAAATAAACATTATAGCTCAAAGTTTCCAAAATTGCAGCACCTTGATTAGGATTGTGTACATTTAATGCTATTTGTAGGTATGAAGCATTATTTAGTGGTACTATATTTACAGATTTTGCGGATACTGTCAAATTGTCATAATTAGAGGAAATTTGTTTTTGCGGCGATGAGGCTTGCTGCTGCCGCTTGTCCTTGTTGTTGTTGTTTTGAACCTACAATGCTGGATTTAGATGGAGGTGACAAAGATAAAGGAGAGGAAGGTTTAACAACATTAGAGCTAGTTTTACTAATATTTAAAGAAGGAGAAATAGACTTTTCTGATGAAAAAAATCCACTATTTATAAAATAAAATACGATTCCAATCAATAATATAACTATTCCAGCACAATAGACAACTTTAGTATTCATAAATATCAATTACTAATAGCGGTGCCTATAAAATGGTTTAGGAAAATAATTTTAAATCACAATCAATTATTAATAATAAGGTTCGATAGGAGGAGGAGGCGGCAGTATACTAATGGTTTCAAATACAGAGGAAAGTAATTGGGATGCGGAAACGTATCACAAGGTTTCAGATATTCAGGAATCATGGGCAATTGAACTTTTAGAAAAAAGAAAAATCAGTGAAAGTGAGATTGTGATGGATGCAGGATGCGGAACTGGTAGAGTTACAAAAATAATAGCAAACAAGGTCAAAAGAGGCAAAGTTTATGCGGTAGATTTAGACGAAAATATGATAATAAACGCTAAAAAGAATCTTAAAGATTTGTCAAATATAGTATTCGTTAAATCAGATTTATCAGATGTCAAACTACCTGAAAAAATTGATCTGGTTTTTTCTAATGCAGTAATACACTGGATTTTGGACCATAAAAAACTATTTACAAATTTCTGGGATTTATTAAAACCAGGTGGCAAATTATTAATTCAATGCGGAGGAAAAGGAAATTTAGATACAATTCCAAATGCATTAGAAAAGGTTAGGATGACCAAAAGATTCGATCACTATTTTAAAAATTGGAAAATACCATGGAATTTTGCCTCATCTGCAGATACGATAAAGATTTTAAATGAAATAGGATTTAAAGATATACAAGCAAATTTGGAGGAAAAAAAAACCAAATTTGGAAATTTTCAAGAATATATTTTATTCATGAAAACAGTTGTAATGAAACCGTATTTATCTTATTTACCTACAACAGAGAACAATAACCAAATTAAAAATTTATTCATAGATGAGTTTCTAACTGAACTTCATAACAAGAATAAGAATAAGAATACAAACGAAAAACAAAATCTAGATTTAGAGTTAAATTATGTTAGGTTAAATATAACAGCAAGAAAATAAAAATGATAAAAAAATTTTAATAGTTTTTTATAAAAAACTAAAAATTAAACTTTGGCACATTATTATATAGATATTCTCTAACAGGAGATATAATTTCATTAAGATATCTAGAGGTGGCCATTTTTAAATCTTTGGGATGGATTTTGTTTTGTTCATAATCTTTTTTCACTTCATCAGATGAATAATATGATAGGTTACCACCATATTTTGATGGGCGCTCCACAACAAACTCATCATATTGATGAAAAATTACATATTTTATAATTTCCAAGATAGGATTATCCTTTGAAACTCCCAAAGGACAATACGCTTTATTGATTTTATGAAAAATTTCCTGTTCATCATCATGAATTAAAATACTACTTGAAGGATTACTCTTACTCATTTTATTAAAAACTTTGGAATCATCAAAATTTTTTTCAGCATTAGAAACATTAGATAATGATTCAATGGTAATATCAGAAGTAGAAATAGCATTAGAGATAGAGGAGGAGGAGGGGAGGAGAAGAAGAGATGTTTGAGGTGACGGTAGTAGTGGAGGCAGTAGTAGTTAGTAGCAGGTTCAGAAAGACCTGGTAAAAGATGATGATGTACAGAAACAGGAATTTTCCATTTGAGTTTTGGAAACACCTCTCTAACTAACATATGAATTTTCCTTTGATCAGTTCCTGCGTGAACAATGTCTAAATCCAAGTGCTTTAATATCTACAGACTGCATGGAAGGATAGAGAAGTTGAGAAAAATCCAAGGTATCTTTTTCAGTTCTTCCCATAATAGTTAAAGATCGGAGTGTTCTTGCTAGTGTAATTTGTTTTGAAAAAAGAACAAAATTTTTCCAATAATCATCAGTTGTATCATAAAGATCCGATCCAAAAATCACATTAACACCAGGACAAAAAAATTTAAAAGCTTTTTCATAATATTTAGAAATTTCTGTTATTAGATCCCAGTCATTATTTAATTTATTATTTATATAAGTATGCCAATCGGCCAAAAAAACATTTGATTGGATACCAGTTTTTATAAAATCATTAATTTTAAAACCAGTAAGTAATCAGGCTACCTAGATGTAACTTTCCAGAAATTTCTAATCCTATATAATGTTTAGGCGAAGTTTTAGTTTCAAACAAAGTTTTCAATTCATCCATAGTAACTATTTCTTCAGTAGGAGGTCTTTGTACAAGAGAAATCTTTTCCGCAATATCCATATATAAAAAATCTAATTATGAACGGTTATTATAATTATTAATTTCATTAATTTTTTATTTTATTTTATTTTATTTACTTTTGCACTAATAATCTTTAGTGGGAAATTTTCACGGTATTGTTCGGATGAAAAAAAAGGAGAATGAGGAGGAGAATTTATTCCACATTTGAAAATTTTATCAAGATTGTTGGAATACACAATAGATGGTAGACAATCATAATTTAATTCGATAAATTTTTTTCTCAAACGATATTTTTTATCCATATTCAAATAAAGATAATTTTCCAAAATACCTTCTCTAAGTCCAGCAGAACAAACAAGTACATCTGCAAAACCCAGTTTCTCCATCAAAATTTTAATAACACAACTTCCAGGGGTTATCGTTTTGGATCGTTGTTGGTCAATCAACTTTATCTGCAATAATTCATTCTGTGAAAGTCTTTTAAATAGGTCATTTGAAAGATCGATTAATTTTTTAGCCATGGTAAAATGGTTATATGAAAAAGATGGAGAAATTTTAAAAATTCCGGATATAAATTTATACAGTGTTCTAATGGTGCCCCCTATTCCAACTAGTTTATTATTCAGAGATTTATCTAAATCAAATTGTTCAATAGATGGAAGGTTTTTATAAAGATATTCTTCCAATTGGTCATACTTAATTTCTTCTCCTAGTTGACGTTCATCGAATTGTACAAATTTATCAGCTAGTCTCAATGCACCAAGATTAAGACAGATAATTTTTTTTATTTTATAGTTTTCTACATGGACTATCTCGATACTACCACCACCTAAATCAAAAAAGATTCCATTTGGAATATGCATTTTAGATTGAGCACCAAAATATGAGAAAAAACCTTCTTCCATTCCAGAAAGCACATTAAATTCAAATCCAGTAATTTTTTTGATTTGTTTAACTACTTCATTACCATTATCTGCATCCCTTATCGCACTGGTAGCAATTGGAATAACAGTATCGATTTTCATTTGCTTTGAGTCATCTTTAAATTTATTAAGAAATTTAATAACGCTTTCAACATTTTGAGAATTGATTATATTATTATTTTTAGATAAATTATGACCAATTTGGACATATTCTTGTAATTGACCTTTTTTTGAATAATGACCATTTTTATAGACATTATAAATAGAAACCTTGATAGAATTATAACCAAGATCGATAATAGAAAGATCTTCTTTTTTCTTTTTTACTGCGATTGGATCTTTATACAAATACTATCATAATAAAAAAAATAATAGTTTATTTATTTATTTATTATAAATTATATAGATAAAATATGGGTGCCTTGGTTTTGACATTTGTAATTGAAATAAATCTGAAGAAAAAGAAATAGAAAAAGAAATACTAACGGTATTGCGAGAGAGTTACTTTTTCGCCCGGTTTCATTTCTCTTTGAGTTTTTATCTTTCTAACAGCATCTTCAAAATGCTTCATTGTAACATGGGCTTCTGAAGCATGCTTTGTTGCCTCTTCAGGACTACTATACTTTTGAAGATACTCATGTAGAACTAGAGAAACAGCAGTATTAGCAACGGCAGACATATCAGCTCCACTGAAACCGTCAGTAAGTTCAGCGATTCTTTGAAGATTGACCTCAGAAGTGATAGGTTTTTCTTTTGCATATATTTCCAATATTTTTAATCTCGTGTTAAGATCGGGTTTGGGTACGAAAACTATTTTATCAAATCTACCAGGTCTTAAAAGTGCTGTATCAATCATATCTAATCTATTAGTAGCAGCAATGATAACTACTCCTGTTAATTCCTGAATACCATCCATTTCAGTGAGCAATTGTGAAACCATTCTTTCTGTCCCTGCATTAACCCCTTCCATTCCTCTAATTGGTGCAATGGAATCAACTTCATCAAAGAAAACAACACAAGGAGCTGCTTGTCTGGCACGTCTAAATATCTCTCTAACACCGCGCTCAGATTCACCTATCCATTTAGAAAGAAGCTCTGGCCCTTTTACACTTATAAAATTAGCTTCAGACTCTGTTGCTACTGCTTTAGCAAGCATAGTTTTTCCAGTGCCCGATGGACCATGCATAAGAATACCTTTAGGTATTGAATGACCTAATTTTGTATAAAGATCAGGATACCTCAAAGGCCATTCTACAGCTTCTTGTAATTCTCGTTTAACTTCATCAAGTCCACCAATATCATTCCATTTTACATCAGGAGATTCCAAATAAACCTCTCTCATGGCAGATGGCATTACTTCTTTTATAGCATTATCAAAATCAGCCTTGGTAATAATCAATTTTTCTAGCGTTTCAGGAGGAATTTTTTCATCTTCTAGATTAAGTTCCGGTAACAATCGGCGCAAACATTTCATGGCCGCCTCTTTACACAAATATTCAAGATCTGCACCAACAAAGCCATGAGATACAGATGCAACTTTTTCTTGATTAACATCAGAATCCAAAGGCATATTTCTTGTATGAATTTGAAGAATTTCCAGTCTACCGCGTTTATCAGGTACTTTAATTTCTATCTCCCTATCAAATCTACCAGGTCTTCTAAGTGCTGGATCAATAGCATTTGGTCTATTAGTAGCAGCAATGACAATGACTTTACCTCGAGCTTCAAGACCATCCATCAAAGACAGTAACTGTGATACGACTCTTCGTTCAACTTCGCCTGTCACTTCCTCTCTTTTTGGTGTTATAGAATCTATTTCGTCGATAAATATTATTGATGGAGCTTTTTCTTTGGTTTCTTTGAATATTTCACGAAGTCTTGCTTCTGATTCACCATAGAATTTACTCATAATTTCAGGACCAGAAATACTAATAAAGTGTGCATTACTCTCATTTGCAACGGCTTTAGCAAGTAATGTTTTACCTGTACCTGGAGGACCATAAAGCAATACACCCTTTGGTGCTTCTATACCCAGTTTTTCAAATATTTCAGGATGGCGCAATGGTAATTCAATCATTTCACGTACTTTTTGAATTTCTTCTTTTAATCCTCCAATGTCTTCATATGTAACTTGAGGTACACCACGTAGTGTCTCACCACGTTCAGCGATATGGAAAACTGTTTTTTGTGTAACTAAAACAGCATCAACACCAGGTCCCGGTGTAACCCCTATAACTTGGAATGTAAGTCTGCCACCAAAATAAGGTACCATAACATTATCCCCTTTAATCAATGGCACGCTTTCTAGAGCATCGGCTAGATATCGCTCGTCGATTGGAGGAATAGCTTCTAAAGGTGCAACAACAACTTTTTCTGCAGGAACAGCTTTAATCTTTCTAACTAACACTGTATCACCAATAGCTATACCTGCATTGTTTCTAACCAGACCATCAACTCTGATTATACCCTTACCTTCATCGGAAGGATATAGAGGTAAACATTTTGCAACGGTTTTACGCTTTCCTTTTATTTCAACAACATCTCCAGTAGATGCACTCAATGAATCCATAGAATCATAATCAATTCTAGCAACTCCACGGCCTACATCTCTTGTATAAGCTTCAAGCACCTTTAGAGAAAGGTTATTACTCTGAGACATGATTTCTACAGGTACAATTGACAGCTTACTACTTATACACTTTTGTAATACAAAATCAAGAATATCAAGTTTCAAATATCAATTTAAAACTGTTCGATTAAAAGTAGAATAAAAAAAGGAAAAATTATAAAAAAGTTCTATATCTTTATTAATCAGAATATCTTTTCCATCATACTACTAGTTTATTCATTATTAATTACATCGAACTATTTTATCTATTTAGATGAGGTTAACCCAACTAATGGAATATTTTTAAAGATATCAAATAAGTTTGATTGTTTATCAAAGTTAATGACTAAAACTCTATCACCTATTATAGAAATAGAAACATTTTTTCCTTTAAAGCTATTAGTTTCGTCTGGTTGTTTTATATCACTGGAATGTACATTTTGAACTACATCTATTTTACCAACATATGTCGTATCAGAATTTTGTTGTTGAACAGAATTTGATATAAAGTTTGAAAGAGTATATGAAGTTGTATTAACAGAGAATTTTATTGGCTGGTAGAGGGGTTTAACAATGAATAAAGATTTAAAGTCTTTGGTATTATCACCTTTTGTTAATAAGGACCAATTTCCATAAATACTATTTATAATTACAGCAGAGTTGGGAGCATATTCAGCACTAACAATTAGCCCTTTTAAATTAGGATTGCCAGAAGAAGTAGTGCTACTACTGAATGAAGTGTTGTCGCCACAACTATTTTTACTTGTGGTTGTAGTTTTTCCATTGATATTTGTTTGGCTTTGAACCGATAAATTGTTATTACAATCATTGGTATTTGAATTTGATTGAGAGTTTGATTGGGATTGATCTATAACACTATTAGAAGAATTTAATGCATTTGCAGAATGGAAAAAATTTGGGCTGTAAACAGCGATAAATAAAATAGGTAGTAAAAATATAACTAATAATGTTTTTTTATTTGCAAATTTGTTGAATATTATATTATTTGTTGATATATCTATAAAATTTGTTTTTTTTATAGTCATAACTTATCAACTTTTTAATAGATTAAATATGATATATGTATTACTAATAAAAGATATACTAATATAATTTAATCTATAATTTTATATATTATTTTTATAAAATAAAGTTATAATTAGCTGATTTTTTTACTAAATTACATATAACGATGTCAAATGAAAAAAATATCACCCGAAATAGATAGGCTTGCAGGAATAGAATATTATTCAACAATATTTAACGGAATAGGTGGAAATATAAAAAAAAACAATGAAGATTTTAATGTTAAAGAAATAATAAATCCAAGATTCTTAAACGAATTAACCCAACAAAAAATTGACAACAATATTTTTGGAGTATACGAAATAGAAAAAAAAGGAATAGACTCTAATCACGCTATAATAATTTTAAAAAAAAAATTAGGAATAAATTTTAAAATAGTAGGAATTAAAGATGCTAAAGCATCTACAACACAGTATGCGAGTGCAAATAATAAGAAAATAATAAAAGATATAAAAATTGGAGAGATCTCTTTAAAATTTATAGGCTTTTCAAAGAAACCAATCGAGAAATCAATGCTAACTGGCAATAAATTTAAAATAAAAATAAATAATCCTAAAGACAATTCAAAAGATAATTTATCACATTTTTTAACAGAAATAAACAATATAGGAAACTTCTATGGTTTACAAAGATTTGGAAGTGAACGTTTGGTAACTCATCTTGTAGGAAAAGCAATTCTGAAGAAAAAATTTAATGAAGCAATAGACATACTTTTAACACATACAACAAAATTTGATTCAAAATTCAGTATAGAAATAAGAGAAAAATTAAAAGATATAAAATACAATGCAAATATTGTTAAAATAATTCCAAAAGGAATGGATATCGAAAAAAAAATTGCTCTTGAAATAGCAAAAGGTAAAGAATCGATATCTGTTTTAAGGTCTGTACCTATCAATATTAGAAGGCTTTTTGTACAAGCATTTCAATCATTTATTTTCAATAAAGCCTTGAGCACTGCAATAGAAAAAGAATTTTCTCTAATAAAATGCGAAAAGGATGACCTGTGTTTTGAAATCATCGATAGAATGGTTTTTGGAAAAATAAGACGATTTGAAAATTTCGATTCATCCAAATATGAAAAAATTCCTATAATTAGATTACCGGGCTATGCATTTCAGCCAGGAAAAAATAGATTTGATTTGATCATTAAAGAAATTCTACATAGTGAAAATATTACTGCTAAAGACTTTTTTATAAAAGAAATGCAAGAATTAAGTGAGGCTGGAGGATTCAGACAAGCAGTATTCATATCAAAGGATTTCAAATATGATACGTCCGAAAATTCAACTTTTGTTGAATTTGCAGTACCAAAGGGAACTTATGCAACCACCTTGCTAAGAGAAATAATCAAACCAACCGATCCAATAACTGCAGGTTTTTAATTATTTATTATAATATATTAACAACAATAAAATAGTTGTTCTGGGAAATCCTTTTCTACTCCGAGATATCCAAGGTCAATCACATTAACAACTTGTTTTGAGGAGTAACAGGGTGATTCTTCTTGTAAACATCGTAATCATGTCTTCTTACTTTCTTATGATTTGCTTTATGTATGATATAACCACGATGATTGTTAACCATAAGCTGGTTCTTTACAGTATGCTTTTTCTTCTTGCCTAAGAATAGTACATTTTCCTTCTTTCTTTATCGACAGGTCTTGTGTATCTGTTGTTTAGTGGAATCTATAAAAGCCAAAAAACCCGGGAAAATATTTCTCTACTTCCTCTGGAGTTTTCAGCCTCTTTGTTATTGGGTATATCTTTTGTGGAATTGGTATACATTGTCTTATCAATCGCTCAATGAAAAATACAGATATAATTATCTTTATTTACTAATATTCATGGTGAAAAAAATATCAGAAGAAAAAGGATTATCATTATTTACAGTATTTTTTAAATCAGGAACAATAGTATTTATTTTCGGTGTAACTCTTATAATTATAGATCTTATAGTGCATTCATTTACAGAAGGTCTCAGATTCATGGGTACTGATTTTGCTATAGCCGGAGCGATTACAATTATAATAGCATATATATACAAATATCATAAAATTATAGGGTTTTTAATGATCCAATTAAAAATGAAAATAAATAAACAAAATAGATTTTCAGAATGGTATAAACCATAACTTTGAAGCCTAAATTAACAAAATATGACCACATCAAAAGCAAACTGACAATTTACCAAATAATAAAAAAAGATAGAAAGTAAATAATATTGCAAATAAATTAGATTATTACAATTAGATAAAAAAATAATTAATACATAAAATAAAAATTTAGGATTCACTAATTGACAATTGAAGAAATAAGATATGATTTCACAGAACATGGGGAACATTTTCGAAATTTTTTCTGCAAAATTTTAAAATTAATCATAATTTCAAAATTAAATTGTCAAGAATCAAGTGAAACATCTGTTAAATACTTTAATGAAATTGTAAACAATATAGAGGACTGTAAAACTCATCAAGTAAAATACGGCAAATCAATGATGTTTATAAAATTTTTGGAATTTGAATTTACTTATCAAACAATCAAAGTAATTATAAAAATTACAAATAAAAATCTTATCGACATTAGGGTCGAATCAATAATAGCAGATTTTGTAAAATTTTTTGATGATCTCAGCAGTAATATAAAGACAATAAGATGGAATGTTACTGATATAAACAATAAAGGTTTTCAAGAAAATGGAAAAATAAAGGAAGAAAAATTAAATATAGATTCTAGCAAAAAAACAAATTATAAAGAAAAAAACGAAATAAAAACTATTTTTAGTTTACTAGAAGCATTCATAGAAGCATTGTATTATTTATCATCAATATCACCGGCTAACAACAACGATAGTTTGATTGGAAAAATGATTGAAATTAAAGATGTATCAGTAATTAGAAAAAATTTAAACATTGAAATATTAATTGATGAGAAAATAATAATAATAAACTTATCACCAAAAAAAAGCAATCCCATCTCAATAGTTTTAGATAATGACGATAACACTGGAAAAACAATAAAAGAACTAATTTTACAAAATAAAACTTTTTAATATATTTATTTCAATTAGAAAAAAAGATACAGTCAATAGAATAGATCTCTTGCATAATTAGCGCCCTTAAAAATTAAGAATACAACACATCTTGATCGTAAACAGCAAATTAAAATGCAAATATTACAAAATATCATTGATAATCTATAAAATTTTGATATGTGTCTAATTATGCGAGATCTAATCTAAAAGAGCGTAAAAAAATAAAATAGTAATTAATTAACAAAATCTATTTTAATATTTGCAATATAGAATTATAAAAAACGTTTTTAATACCTTGATCCACAGATAAAATCTACAACAAAATGTTCTTAAGCAGACGAAGGTTGATTTTAATAGGCACATCAGCAATTGTAATAGGCATTATCGTACTACTCCCATTAATATTAACAATAACCCTTCCAGATTTGAGTAAAGTAAACATAACGCTTCAAAGAATAGAATACAATGGCATAATAGCAAAAAATAATTCAGCTATGTTAAACGTATTTTTTGACATTACCAATCCAACAAGTCAAGCATTAACAACTTCGCAAATAAACTTCAAATTATTTGCAAATGGAAAATCCCTTGGTGACTACGTAATTCAATATGCAGACATACCTCTAAACGGACGTCCCCAAATCCTATCAAATGGAGATAGCGTTATACATCAAGTAATAAATGCACCCATATCAGATAAAAAAATAATTACAGATTTAAAGAACAATAATTCAACAATAAAAAATATACATTGGAAAGTTAATGGATCGGCAATAATAGAATCAGGATTTAGCTCTGCTCCCAAAAGTTTTACTTCTTCATGGTAATTTATTTAAAAAACATAAAAGATAAAAAACTTTAAGTTCATTGTAGAAGGTAAAAAAAATAAAACTTTTTTTTAGTTAGTTAATTTTCCCTCTTATTCTGGTTGTGAAATCAAGCACAAATTTATCAAATGATGTTGTTACCCATTCTTCAATAATCTGGCATTTTGCAGGACTTATTGAATTGGATTCATCATCTATCGAACACAGATGTTGAAAAGTGCAGCATATGCATGGGGCCCCTTCTATAGAGGTCAGATCAATAGGTTTTTGTTCTATATTAGCTACAGGTATAGATTTTTTGACTACTAATTTATATGTCCATCTACCATTGTATAGAGCTTTTTCACGTGTAATGAGAGATTGTTTCTCCAAGTTTCCTACAAGTCGTGAACCATCACGACTATCTAGAGAAAATAGCTTGCATAATTCTGTTTGAAAAACACCTTCTTCACCACTTGTTGTAATAGCATCGAACACCTTATCAATAAGATCACTTTTAGAACGAATAGATAATTTGGAACTAGAAAATTCAGACGACGACAAAACATAGTACCTTCAACAATATAATATAAATGTCTTTAAACTCACAATCAAATTATTGTTAATATATGCTTTGTCGTATTAGTAAAAAACAGTTAAAAACATATCCTGTATTCATAGCAAAGCTAATTAAATTATACTATTTACATCACATTCTTAATACTAGAACGTTAATAAAAAATGATTTAAACATAAAAATCGAAATAAAAATGAAAATTCCATAGTTGTATAATCGGTGTAATTTTCAGTATATAGACATTAATTTGTATTAAGAGGTTATAAAGAAACACCGTCGTTAATCAAAACAAATTTAGTAATTATTTAAAACCAAGTAAATGATAATTCAATGAATTTGTATATAATTATTTCCCTGAGTATTTTACAATAATATATAAACAACTTCATGTTGAAAATGTTAATTATAGGTATTATTAATTAATGTTATCATTAAGAATTTATCACATTGTAGGATTCAATATCACTTAATATTTTTTTCTTTATTGTGACCCTGTAAAAAGATTTAACCAATTAAATAAAATTGTTTTGAGTTTTACATTTGTTATTTATACAAGAAAAGTAATTGTCGAATCCTTCATACTATCCCCTGTATTCAAAAATATGGAGTTCTTTTTATAATACTTTTCGTATATCACATACAATAAATAATAGATCATGTCCCAGTTTAAAAAATACAGGATTGAAAATAACGAGTATCTACATCTTATAGTCAAAAATAAATGATAAAAAGTGATGTTCGATGATTAATTCCATGTATTGATAAAAGTTCCTTTATTGGAAAACTGTTGGATGCGGTTATTACCGGTATCGGCAACATATACAGAACCAGATGAAGGATTAACAGCTATGCCAGCTGGACCTGTATATTGGCTATTAGAACTTCCAATGGAATCCCCATGTGTTGATGAAGGTGCCATTATGGGAAAACTGTTGGATGCGGTTATTACCGGTATCGGCAACATATACAGAACCAGATGAAGGATTAACAGCTATGTTTGACGGATACATAAATTGACCGTTTGTGCTACCTTCTGATCCCCATGTGTTGATGAAGGTGCCATTATGGGAAAACTGTTGGATGCGATGATTATTGGTATCGGCAACATATACAGAACCAGATGAAGGATTAACAGCTATGCCAGCTGGACCTATAAATTGACTAGGTGAAGTTACCATAGGCCCCCCATGTGTTGATGAAGGTGCCGTTATGGGAAAACTGTTGGATGCGATGATTATTGGTATCGGCAACATATACAGAACCAGATGAAGGATTAACAGCTATGCCAGCTGGACCTATAAATTGACTAGGTGAAGTACCATAGGCCCCCCATGTGTTGATGAAGGTGCCGTTATGGGAAAACTGTTGGATGCGGTCATTGCCAGTATCGGCAACATATACAGAACCAGATGAAGGATTAACAGCTATGCCAGCTGGGCTTTTAAATTGACTGTTTGCATCGCCTTCTGCGCCCCATGTGTTGATGAAGGTGCCGTTATGGGAAAACTGTTGGATGCGATGATTACCAGTATCAGTGACATACAATGAGCTAGATAGAGAGTTTACAGATATAGCATTGGGCTCATTTAACATATTAGATATAGAACCAAAAGAGGATTGAAAAAGATAAGAGAAGGAATAAAAAGCATCTAGTTTAATCCTGTTACCATAATGGTGAATATTAAATAGAGTCGCAGGAGAAGACCAAAAGAAAATAAAACAAGAGCAAACCGTAAAAACGGCTAAAATAGACACAGCAATTTTAAATTTTAACAATAGTAGAGGTTACTGCACAGTTTATTAAAATATTTCATAATAAAAAAATGATGCATCAATCAATGCAAACAGTACATCATTAAACAAAAACGATAATAAAAATAAGAATAATGACGATTAAATTGGCTAATATGGTATACAGGCATTTCAGAAATTTCAATTTATAGTTAAGAATAATGATGAAAAATTTTTTAATTCAGCAAAAATATACATATTGACTACTTTATCGAAATCATATGATATATCAAATAATGCTTGCGATTTGGGGATGCATGCCCGAATTAACTAAAGACTGTCGTGGACATGACCAATGCTTCAAGTACTTATTTAGGGGTTGTAATAGGAGCAATAATAGGTGGCGTAATAACATGGTGGGTATATAACAGACAAAATAAAACTGCAAAAATGCAAGATGAGACACTAAATAAAATTACAGATTTAGAGCAAATGCATACTAAAACCTCGAGATGCATATTAAAATCCTTGAGAGAATAGAAGTAGTGGACAAAAATCATGATGCAACATTACAATCCATTTTAGAAGTAGATGAAAAAGTAAAAAGAATAGTAGAAGATAGAGACAAACATCATAAAAATTATGATAAGATAAACAGTAACTATAAAAAATTTAAATCAAATAATATTGTAATACATTGATTAAATTAATTTTGATGGAATATCTGCAGGTTTAATATCTACCACCATGATGACAATGTTGGAAATACCATTTTTGAGAATTTGGGGAATTCAAGGAATTCTTGAATTGCACGAAAATCAAATATTAGTATCAAATTTAATAAAGAAATTTAAAAGAACCGAAAATAACACCGCTAGTTATATAGGAATATTTCTATTGCATATTATTAATGGCACTCTTGCAGCATTAGTTTTTCCATTTGTTTATTTGTTTTTTACATCCTTATTTTTTATAAATAAATTTAGTTTATCCATTATATTTGGAATAATATATGGAATTTTACTTTGGGTATTAACTCTTCTACCGATTCATAAGCCTATTACAGGATTATCGATATGGAATCATCCTCTTGGAAAAGGACCATTAATAATTAGTATTTGTGGTCACATATTATATGGATTACTCTTGGAATAATTACAAACATATTGCTTTGATCAAAAATGAAAAGGAGTAAAGAAATATAACAAATTCTAACAATGATAATACAGAATTATTATTATTTTTAACTAAATTTAACATACCATAAATGGCCATTTATGGTAGTTAAGTGAATACGTAAGTCTATAAAGTTAAGAATCATAGTAAATATTTTTAATTAGTCAAGTTTGTTTTTATAAATTATTATACAAAAAATTTTGTTAAATGGACTTATTATATAAGCAAATCCGACTTTTTGTCAATTATCACAATTAAAACATTATAGAAAGTACATTTTTTTTCGTAACTATACAAGGCCATATATAACGATGAAACATACCTTACCATAATAAATTTCAGTTATGTCATTTTTAAATGACTAGTAATTGCAAAAGTATTTCATATTCATCGTCATCAATATTATTTCAAAAGTCATAAAGAAAAATGCAAATCAAATATTGTATCATATCATACTGTATCATTAGCATTTAAAGTAATCTGGCAAAATCAGTCTTAACATGATTCAAATACTTGTATTGTAATTTATTGTTTATTGTTTATCACAAGCAATTGAGATGCATCTTAATTTTTAATTTGATTTTAATTTTAATACACATCTAGATGACATCTAAAGAACACATTACTTTACAAAATATAAAATTAGAAAGAATAATTTTGCCTAATCGCCCATATCTAAGATTAGTATCCAATTGAATAGAAAAAAGAAAACAGAATCATAAAAGCAAATTTGAAGGAAAGGTGGTATTAATAACAGGTGCATCCTCTGGAATTGGAAGGCAGGCAGCTATTGATTTTGCAGAAAATGCAGCCCAAACTATCATACTAGTATCCCGTTCGAAATCAAAATTAGAAGAACTTGAAAAAGAATTAAAGAGAAATTTTAGTTCTGAAATTGTAGTATATCAATGTGACGTATCAATAAAAGCAGAAGTTGAAAAAATGGGAAAAGAAGTACTTGAAAAATTTGGACACATTAATATTTTGGTAAACAATGCGGGTTTTGGAACATATAGCAAAGTGCAACATCAAAGCATCGAAGAAATAGAATCAGTCATATTCACAAATTACTTGGGTATGGTCTATTGTACAAAATTATTTTTGAATTCCATGCTTTCAGAAAGATCAGGACACATAGTTAATGTTGCTTCGGTGGCAGCAAGTTTTGGAGTTCCAGGTCTAGCAGCATATTGCGCTTCAAAATACGCTATGTTTGGATTCTCCGAATCTTTATATCACGAATTACACCGAACGGGTGTAGGTATTACACTAGTGAGTCCTATTGGCGTAAAGACAAACTTTTTCAGCAATGAATCATTTAGTAGTGGCGGCCATATCCCAAATTTCACAAGGTTTATGCTTGAGCCAAAAACAGTATCAAAAGCCATTCTTGACGCTGCGAATTCTCCTCGTCTTGAAATAATAGTCCCATTTTATATGAGAGTGGGTGTCTGGATTAAACATACAATACCATATATCATCAATCCCATAGTTGGGTCTCTTTTTAGAAGAGAATTAAATAAATCAAAGAAGACATAACAGTAATGCATATACATAAAAATATTTCAATAAATTTATTCTCTTTTCAACACCGCATAATCAATAAATATCATTAAAAACGAAATAAAAAAGTATATTTATGTCAATATTGTCAATTTTACCTTAGCATATAGGATAAAAATGAAATTATTTTATTATAGAAATAATTATCAAATAAATATTTTTTTGCGATGATTGATTCATAAAGTAATAATATCATAATTTTTATATTTGATGAGTTGGAGGATCTGCAATGACGCCATCACGTCATTGCATACGATAATTTTTCGCATCTTCTCTGTTGGTATAATAAAATATTACAAGGCAGGTCGATGCTTTCTTAATTATTATCATATTATAAATTATATCACCAATGTTTTATATAAAAAAGAGGAATTGTATGCAATTTATTGTATAAATTGAAATTAAATAAAGTATTAGTAGGTTTATAACCTCGTTGTGATTTTTTGTTATTTACTGTGAGATAAATATTATCTATAATTATAACATAGCAGAAGAATATCTGAAACAATCTAACATGACCTATATTGAATGAATGTATTTGAAAAGTCTAGTTCATTGTATCCTGATGGTTATGTATTGTTGTGTAAGGACATATTTGTGATCTTCGTTATTAATTTGACTGCACATAAAAAACAACTGAAATTAGGCAAACATCTCATTATTTTCCAGACTACATCTAGATTGATTAGAAAATTGGCTAAACATAAACTATTTATAACCAAAGGTCTTTTATAGAAGATTTTTCTGTAACATATATGAAAGAATATATCCAAAAACCAAAAGTTTTGGGATTATTTTGCCTTTCTTTAACAATTATTATAACACTGATATTGTTTTCACACTATAACTTTGCCAGTGCTCAAAACAAATCAACTGTTCAAGTCACTGAGATAACAAACAATGTTCCTACAAATGTTCCTAATATCATTCTAGTTCATGGTGCATGGGTTGATGGATCTTCATGGAACAAGGTAATTCCGATTCTAGAGAAAGCAGGACATAAGGTAATAGTTGTTCAGCTTGCACTTCATTCTTTATCTGATGATATAACAACGGTTAAACGTGCAATTGATCTGATTGGTGGACCTGTAATACTAGTAGGACATTCATATGGAGGGATTGTAATTACAAATGCTGCTTATAATAATCCTAATGTCAAGGGGCTTGTTTACATCGCGGCACTTGCCCTGATCAAGGTCAGACCCTAGGTAACTTTGTTGATCCCACAAAGTTTCCAAAAGGCTTTTTGGTCATTGATAAAGGAGGATTTGTTTATATAAACTCGACTTGTTTGCTGGGGCCGTTGCTCAAGACGTTAATGCTACCGATGCCAATATTGTGGCTGCTGCTCAAAAGCCAATTAATCAGTCTATATTTGCTGAAAAATCAGGACCTCCAGCTTGGAAACAACTCCCTGTTTGGTATCAGGTATCTGAGAATGATCATGCACTACCTCCTGCTCTTGAACATCAATTCGCAAAACAAATGAATGCTACAACTATCTCACTTCCTGCTAGCCATGCATCATTTTTATCCCATCCAAATGAAGTTGCCCAATTAATATTACAGGCAGCAGCAAAAAGGAGCTACAAAGTAGCAGACCTAAAGGAGGAGATATCCAAATTTATCTTTCTGTAGATTTTCGTATTACTAGATAATCGTACCAATATAAGGTAATTATCTGACTTTTTCTCATACCTTGATAATAGTTTCCTGAACCTGTTATGCCTTAATTTGTTCTCTCTATAATCTATCTTTTTACCTAATGTTCTTCCTATTTGAGTAATATTGTGTTTAATTTTGACCTGTTCTCTCCTTTTTTTCCATTTTTTTTCTCTTTGGAGGAATATGCCTTACATATTCTCGTTTGATTGGTCCTTGTTCTTGAGACTGAGACTTGTATGCTTTTTAAACATAGATGTTGCAGAATTCTTTTTTTCTCGTTTTAATTTCATATGAAGTAGTTGTTTGACAACTGCATTATCCGCCGTATCTGTTACCCGTTTGATATCATCATATCTATCTTAAGAAATAACTATAGATATAGGTACACTCTTTATCGGTTAAAATATTTCTTTTTGTGCTGAGTTTGCTTTTGTCAGTGGATTGTGTCCAGTCATCTCTCCGATAAACCTGACTTTATGGACATGCTATCGATAAATTGCCAGATCCATTTGATACCGATAAGGCCATCATAGATTCTCAATACTTTTTATCTATTTTTGAATATATTAAAGATATACCATTTGTGAAACTACGATAACCGGTAGAACTAGAGCCGTATTCTTTTGGAAGCATTTTCCGCTGGCATCCTGTTCTTAATACGTAGAGGATCCCATCGATCCCTTTTCTATATGGAACAATTCGCTGACCAATTATCTTGAATGGTTTTCTTTTTCGGAAAATACTTTTAATCTTGTCTAATAATTCATCAGAAATCTCATAATGAAATGTTTAATTTTTCCCCCTTTATTTTCTTCTTCTTTTGAATGAAGGCCACAGTTTATCAAAAGGAGAAAAATCTATAATCTTATCAAATTTTGGGATAAGTCTAATTTGAATTCAAATACCATTACTACCAAGGACAGCACTCAAATTCACTACAAGGACTGGGGTAAAGGCCCGGTCGTAACCTTTTCTCATGGATGGCCACTGAATTCTGACGCTTGGGACGGTCAAATGTTTTTCCTAGCGCAGAGTGGTTTCCGCGTGGTTGCTCACGACCGTCGCGGTCATGGCAGATCAGCCAGGTTTTTTGGGGAAATGACATGGATAACTATGCTGATGACCTGGCAACTGTGATAGAAGCACTTGATCTCAAGAACGCCACGCTGGTAGGTCACTCTACTGGTGGCGGTGAAGTAGTCCGCTACATTGGACGCCACGGGAGCAAACGAGTTGCCGAAGCTGTCTCATGGGCGCCGTGCCTCGATAATGCTCAAATCAGATACCAATCCTGAAGGACTTTCTATGAGACATTTGACAACTTGCGGAGTGGCATAATAAAGGATCGCTCGCAATTCTATAAGGATTTGTCTATACCCTTTTATGGTGCAAATAGACCAAATGCCAATGTCTCTCAGGGATTGTTGGATCAGTTTTGGCTCTGGAGTATGCAGGCTGGTCTCAAAAATGCCTACGATAGCATCAAGGCCTTCTCTGAGACCGATTTTACTGAGGATCTCAAGAAAATCGATATCCCGACTCTAGTAATGCATGGCGATGATGATCAAATCGTTCCCATCAAGGATTCTGCAGTAAAGTCGGTAATGCTAATCAAAGGTGCTAGGAAAATTTACTATCCAGGTGCACCACACGGCCTCACGGCTACTCATCAGATAAGATCAACGAAGACTTACTATCCTTTCTGAGGACATAGACATGGTACCATATCCTCACAAAATACGGGTAATAGGCACATAGGTAGAAGAAAAAAACTTTGCGTCATGAGAAGAATTCAAAATACTTTATCAACATATACCTATTAAAAGTAACATGTTATAACTTGTTGACTATATTCAAATAATTAGTGCAATCATTTATGCAACTTCATTAGGCCTAACTATATTTCAAATTTCATCAATGAGAAGAAGTATATTAATTTAAAACATGCAACAGGAATATATAACTACAACACAAAATCTTTACGATAATTTTCATAGCAAAGAATAACTTGAAATGACAATGGAATGTCCTGTTGTTTCACAATAGTATTTAATAGTTGATAGTCCCCAGCAATACTCCATAATAATACAGAATTTTGATAACATAGAATTAATTTTCAATCTTTATAATTTGAAAATAATTGATGCAAATTTTTGGATGCACTAGAAAGCAAATGCTGAATCGATGATGATAATTCCCAAGGTCAAAAAAGTATGGGATAAAACAAAATATAGCCGCTTAACGGAATGTGGGAATTTGTTGATTTGAGTATCCGATAGATAAAGTAAAACTTTGGCCATAAGAATATTTTACATCTATAGAAAATCAAATAATGTAATTTTAAAAAGATAATATACAATCTATTTAAACTGTTTTTTTACTTGGTAATACGCCCTCCTATTTTTTGATTGTTTGATAAAGTTTTTTAAAATCCGGATAAGAATTGGAATTTCTTTCATCCACTGAAGCATTGGTAAGGAACATGTTCTCGTAATAATTTATTATTACAGGTTTGATGTGCTCTAACATTTTCTTATCATTAATCACTTTTTCATTGACCATAAATGAAAGCCAGTTTACACTATTAAATATCCGAGAATACCACTGGCTTCTGATATCGTCATATTGAGATTCTGAAGGTATACTAGCAACCTCGCGATCCAATTCTCGTAGATCACTGAAGTTCTTGTTTAACAATGAAATTTGATCTAATCTTTTTGTACGGCGAAATGTTACGATAGTATAAAACAATGCTATTGAATATATTCCTGCAGAAACAATCTGAATATATTCAGAGGGTATTGCCATAATAATTTTGATGGATTTTGTAGATAATATAATATGACTTTAATGCGAATTGTTTATTAAAAACAAATCAAAAGAACATTCTTGATTGGTGTATGGATGAAATGTGTTTCATTGAATTGTGAGTAAAACTATCACTGAATACATTTTTAAAAAATGGAATATGTGTTCTTCCTTTGGCTGTTATTGCTTTATTTCTCGTTAAAGAAATTGGCAAGTTGTTTTATAACCAACTGGGGTTGCTCTTCTGGAATCCAGTGACCTGAAAGTGGAACTGTAACGCCCTTTACATTTGTAGTTAGTGCTTGAGTTGATTCCAATGCAAAGTTGCCAGGAAGATGACCTCCCAAACTGGATAAATGTCCCCACCTAGTACCAAAACAGGTATTGTTATCTTATGTGTAGCTGATTCTTTATTTTGTAAGGCGTCAGTTGGAAAAGCTCTAAAATGGTCAAATGCTCCCTTTAAACCCCCTGGACCTGATATATGGCTTGTATATACATCTATATCGCTATCTGTGATTGCAGACGGATTATAAGCCAATCCCTGAAGAACCATGATATATACTCTTTCTCTTTGCCATGTATTAAAAGTTCAGGTAAGTTAGGCACTTGGGAAAATGCAAACCACCAAGGTCCATTCTGACCAAACGAAGCAGGTAAGAAACCGGAGAATGGAAAGTCCATGATTACTATCTTACATTGTTAGGATGATCTGCTGCATATGAATAAGCTGTCTGCGAACCCACATCGTGTGCTACCAACAAAATTTTATTAAAACCTAATTGAGATACCATCTGGTAAATATCTTCTGAAGTGGTCTTACCATCATAACCGTTATCTGGTTTTGAAGAATCTCCAAATCCTCGAAATCAGTACAATTACAGTATAATTCTTTGCTAATGCAGGCATAATGTGTCTCCACTCATACCATGATTGCGGGAATCCATGAAGCAATACTACTGGTGCTCCATGACCTCCAATTACATAGTGCATTTGAATACCATTAACAGAAGCCATATGATGTGAAAAAGTCATGTTGTCAATTTTAAAAAAAGAACCTTGCAAACTAGATGGATATTCTTTTAGGATAAAAGACGATTGGTTGGTTTGTGATTGAACTTGCTGCATTTGATTTTGTTGCATCTGTGCAAATGCATTATTTGTAAAAAGATTTGTTGTAATACCATTTGTTAAAAAAGTGACAATGGTTATTAATGATAAATAAAGTAAAATGTTAAATAACATTTTAATATTATCGCATATGTCTTTCAAATACTTAAAGTTTTATTGTCAAGTTTTATAATAATATAAGAACTATAAGTTAATTAAACATTATATATCTTTTTATCTTTTTCCTTGTTTGTAAAGTATCATAATACAAACATTGATACA
>CAWISD010000081.1:0-24240 GCA_963838615.1 uncultured Nitrososphaeraceae archaeon | reverse complement strand
AAAAAAATAACCGACAGAAAATAAATTACCACACAAAAGAGAAAAGAAGGATATATGTATGTACACATATTACTATATGTATATACATACAGAATGCATATGTATTTCATATCGTATTGCTTTACTATTACTATCACTACTATTTCATCCGGCTATAACTAGCCAACAAATGAATATACTAAGTATATACATGCAATATGTATTTTCAAAATGAATCTAGATTACAGCAGCAAAAGCAACAACACTAGTATATTGGCACTAATATTAATAGGAACAAAAAAGATTGTTATTTTGTGCGTAAAGAATTTGATATTTCTTTTTGTAATTTTTTTCCTTATACAACTGAAATTTTTAATGTTTTAAATGTTGTTTTTATTTTACAATGTTAATTTTTGAGTATTTGTATACGTATGAATTTAGATATTGTATATAGTGATTTTATAGATATTTTTTATATTTATGAATGATGTGTATTGCAATTACTGTATTGCATTGGATTATGCTATGATGCAATAATGATGGTTTGATCCGATTGTTTTAATTTCTACTTCACTATCTGTTATAGTTATTGTTTGTTATGTGAAATCATCTACTATTCTATTAAGACTTATAATGTTCTTGTTCTTTTCTTCAATCAATGCATCTTTTATAAATGAATTGATTGTAACAATTGAATATTTATTCAAAACTTCTACTAGTTCAGAATTTTTATTTAATTCATAAGTTTTATTTTTTTTATTTTTTTTAATTTCTTTGATAATTTCTTTTTCAACTAAATGCGGAAGAATTCTTTGAACTGTTCTAAGGGGAATATCGCCTAATTCACTGATTTCTGTAGTTGAAAAATTAAAATTTTGATTAAAGATAAAAAAATCTAATATTCTTGAAATATTATTTTGAAATATTCTTTCAAGCGGTCTATTTTTTAAATGACTAATTTCATTTTCTTTATCCATTACATTATTTTTATTCCTTTACTATAAATTGTTTACGCCAAATTTGGCATTATATGTTCATTCTCATCATTAGTGAATGTTTTCTAAAACCAATTTTTTCATAAAATTTCATAACTTTTTCATCACAATCAAGAATTATTTTGTAACATCCATTTTCTTTTGCTATATTGATTAATTCTTTCATTATTTCTTTTGCAATTCCTCTTCCTTCATATTCTTTTCTCGTAACTACATCTTCAATATGACCTGCTTTTCCGCCATTATGAATAAATTTTTGTTCTATCAATAATGTTGCAGTACCTATTACTTGGTGATTTTCTTTATCTTCAGCTATAATTATTCTATAGTTTTTGTCTTTACTAATTCTTTTTAAAATTTCTTTAGCTTTATCTATCTTATTACTAATCATACCTACTTCGGAAAGATTTGATAATGTTTCAAAAAAACCATTTGAAAAATCTTCTTCTTTTATTTCTCTTAATATAAATGACATCATATAATTTTGAGGATTATTGATTATTTTTATGTTAATTTTAAATCTAAATACTCTTTTTTTTTCAGTGACTTTATAGAGAACCTAAATTTTCTTATTTATAATAGTACATCATAAAAATTACAGTGATATATTTAGAAATGCTAATTAATATATTTCATTTAATTAAATATTAGTGTAAAAAGAATATTTATGACAACTGAAGTGGAAATTAATAATTATGTTAAAGATAATAAATTAGCAAGAATTATGGTCGTTGATGACGAAAAGGATATTCTTAGAATAATTAAAAGAGATTTAGAAGTTACTAATGAATTTCAGGTAGAAGTTTTTTCTAGCGGTATTGAAGCTTTAACAGCTTTTAAAAATCATGAATTAGGCTACTATGCTGTAATTATTACCGATATAAGGATGCCTAGGATGAATGGATTTGAATTATACAGGCAAATTAAGGAAATGAGTCCAAATACAAAAATTGCTTTTATTACTGCCTTTGAAATAAATAAAGACGAATTTATCAAGGTTTTCCCTTCTATAGAGGTTAAAGATTTTATTATAAAACCCATTGATATGGATGATTTGATATTTAAAATTAAATCCATGTTATCGATATAAAATCTATTTCGTTTTAAAATATATGATCTAATATGTTGAAATTAATTACTCTCGATTTTATTATATTTATAAATTATAATGATTGGCATAGTATTATCTAAAAATAATGTTTTTTTATTAATTCTAGTCATTGGTGTTGGCATTTCTTTAGCATTTCTTTCATATCATTATTCAGGGATTACTGCAGATCAGATTGCAGGTGTTGCTTCTAATGATATTAGGTCTAATGCGATTATTGAAACTGATGGACTATCAAGAACTCTCCTTCACATAATTGATCCTATTTCTACCAATTTGGAGGTATTATCTAATGTAGTAAATTATAGCAATATAGAAGGAACACAAAAACTTATTGACCGACTCCAGAATTCAACCAAAAACCTAACCGAAGGTTATTACTGGATTGATGAGAAAGGAAAAATTATCGCCATTAGTAATGTTAATCCAAATTTAATCCATTCTTATGGCTCTATTGATTTAAGCAACAGAGAATACTTTGTCATTCCAAAAGAGACAATGTCTAAATATTATAGCAGTGCGATAGAATCTATAGATAAGGTTCCTCGATTGTATATTTCGTTTCCTATTATTGAAAAAATTAATTCTTCTAAAAGTATTTTTAAAGGTGTAGTTGTTTCTTCTATAAAAATCCATGAATTGGGGAATTTTTTACAGAGCGAACTGACACCTCAAGTTGCTAGCAATGTGGGATTAATGGACAAAAATGGTATAATCATATATGCCCGAAATCCTATATTAATTGGTAAAAACTATTTGGATGCTAAATTTCAATCCTTGATACCAAAAGAAATCAAAGGACCTTATAATTCTATTTTGGAAAGGTCGTTAAAGGGTTCTTCTGGCGCAGACGACCTTTTATTGATGGGTGGAAATAAAACTACTATTTCTTATCAACCGGTTTTCATTGGGGGTAAATATTTATGGACTTTGTTTGTAAGTGCTCCACATCAGCTTGCTACAGAGGTAGGTAATTTAATAAATAATCAAAAAAATTTTAGTACTCTGATGGTATTGACAATAGGGGGAGTTGCTTTAGGCATTGCTTTCTTAATTTTGTCTTGGAATAAACAGTTAGAATCTGCAGTAAATTCAAGAACAACTGAATTGAAGGAAGCAAACGATTCTTTAAAGGAAAATAATAAACTATTGGAATTAGCTAACAAAAAACTGAGTATCCATGACAAAATGCAAAAAGAGTTTATAAACATTGCTGCTCACGAGTTAAGAACACCAATAATGCCTATATTGGGAGACGCAATATTTTTGGAAAAACAATTTGATGCTGGAAAAACCGAGGTTAAGGTGGATAGGGAACAAGTGAGTTCTATAATTAGAAATGCTAAACGATTAAAGAGATTGGCTTCAGATATTTTGGATATAACTAAAATAGAAAGTCACTCGTTAAAATTAAATAAAGAAACATTCAACATTAGAGACGTAATTGTTTCTTCAATAAGTGATATTAAGGTTCAAATAACTAGCAGTAATCCTGAACAACTGAATAATTTACATATATTATATAATCTTAAAGACATATTTGTTTTTGCAGATAAAAACCGAATCACTCAGGTTATGTTTAATTTATTAAGTAATTCCCTTAAATTTACTGAAAATGGAAATATAACTATAGACGTAGTCTTGGAAAAAGATAAAATCAAGAATAAAGATTTTGTAGTTGTTAGCATATCTGATTCAGGTCAGGGAATTGACCCGGAGATTTTACCAAGATTGTTTACCAAATTTGTTTCTAAATCATTTGAGGGTACTGGACTTGGTTTATTTATTTCCAAAAGTATTATTCATTCTCATGATGGTGAAATTTGGGCTTTTAATAATCCTGACAATAATGGTGCTACCTTTTGTTTTAAAATACCTCAGAATTGATTAGATAGAAAATATGAAATGTAAAGGTCATTTTATATACTACTATTAATTTTGATAAAAATTATTGACAATTATATTCTTTCACTCGTTAAAAAATTATTAATATATATGAGTGAGTTAGAATTAGATCCCTTTTAAACCTACAATTTCAAATTTAAATCCAAACAAACCGATGATAATGCCAATCAATCTTGATGCTGCTGTGTGCTGCTGTTATAAATGAATTATATCTGTTACTTCGTCGTGACTTGTATATTGATGATAGTTTATTGCTCTTTGTCCGTGTTAATGCTATCAATTTAATTTCCTTTTCATTTATCTTTCTGTATTACAATATGGATATTTTGAGTTAAGTGTGACTTTACAGATCAAATATTTTATCGCTACTGACAGAAAAAAGAAAATTCAATATTTATCTCGAAAAGAAAAGGAATATAGACCAGGGCCATTCTGAAAATAGAATATAACATTTATACCATCGCTTGCAGAATGAAAAAATGCAAATCAAAACATATTCTATCTATGAGATTATATACGTTTATCACTAGTCGGTTGTTGATTATCAGATTTTTTCATTTTATCTTGTCTTTTATTCCATAATTTAGTAGTAATGAATAATATTATTATAATTGATATCAAAACGACCTCCATAATTATTACATTTTTTATTGTCAAATTACGAAAAATTTGAATTAATATAATGCCCATAATATTTCCAGTAATTAATGCTATAAAAAAAATCTTGACAACTTCAAATTTTTTCATTTTATTTGTATTTTTCTTATATTTAATAAATTTAAAAATTTTTTCATTATTTGATATGATGTATTTCGTGTTAATGATATTAATAATAACTCATATTCATATAATCTGCTTGGATAGAATTTGAAAAAACTAGTAGACAAATGAATACTAATTTGACCTAACTTTGGGTAATATCAACCTCATATGCTATTGTTGATTATTGGTGTTGCAATTATTTGTTGATATGCTGTAGGTAGACTTTTCATATCTAAATTGTATATAAGATATTATTTCTTTATCGTTGTAATTTTCAGTATCTCTTGCTAGCGGTGGTGTTACATTAAAAACTTACATGTGATTCTTTTAATTAATTAATTAGTTTTTATCGAGTATTTTTGTTATTTTTTAAAAGTACAATCTTAAAAACTATCAAATCCTCCTCCACCAAAGTCATATCCACTTGCATCGCCGCCGCTCTGTTGCTGTACCAGCATCAGAAGTAGTTGAACTATGATCTATGCCAGAATTGTCCGTTCTCTCCTCCTCCTCCGCCAAACATGTAGCTTTCCATGGGATTAAGAGACATGCCTGCAAATGACATAAGGGATGTAAAAAATACCATGTCCATGATGCCTGAAATACCATTAAAGGTAACCAAGATCTGTTATTATCCATGAATGAATGAAGTTGTGTCTGATCTCCCTGGGTATACCATTGTTGAACTTGTTTCATTTTCTCTTCTAATTCTTGATTTTTTGCATTTAATATTTTCAATCCTGTCTCTGTTATATCATATTGTATTTTTTTCCCGAAAAAGAAATTCTTTTTTTCAGATCCTGTGATTAACTTTTGATCCTCTAGTTCCTTGAGAATATTCTCTGTTTCTTCTTTTGTTAAATTTGTAAATTTAGAAATTTTATTTAACGTATTGAAATTTTTAAAAATAGAGTTTAATACCAAAAAGTGTGGAGGACTATCATTTAAATTAAATGACATGTATATTAAATCTCTATAGATCTACTTAAATACTGCTTTATGAAAACTGGAATTCGTCATCTATATGTGTATCATTATTGTGTATGACGATGACAAATATTTATTGAAATTATATTTCTCTTCTTTAGATATGGCAGTATTAACGTGTTCCTTTCTTGACTTCTTCTTCTATTTGAATCCCAATTAATCAAGTATGAGGTATATACGATTATAGTAATATTTTTACATTTTATATCTTTACCACTTTTCTTTATAATTCTTCATTCTCCTGTTTTGCTGCTTAGCATTGTTGTTTGGAGTTGGATGGTTATTTTCTTTCTTTATATCAAATAGATTCTTCTTACAGCTCAGGTGATCTACCCCACTTTTTGTTTTATCTTGTAGTCTTTCTATAACTTCTTTATCATATATTTTTAACTGTAAACAACCCATTCTCAATTAGATATTGTTCTTTTTATAATACAAAAGGAGGACCTTGTCCATCTTCTCGTCTTTTAATAACTAACAGCAATAGCAATAGCTTTCTTTACTATTTGGATTTTATAAAAATCAATCACTTTGGTTTTGGTCAATAACCTTAAAATCGAGGACAGACTGATAAATACACTGGATTCTAAATATCTTTTGTATTTTTATGATAATTACCATGACAAATTGTTTAGTATTCTTTTGTACTATGGGATATAATGAATTAATAATTATTTACCATCAAGAAGAGAAATTGTAAGGCGTAGTGTGAACAAGTGTGATTAAATCTATTTGTTGTTCATTATAACAATAAGAAATGCCCTCAACTTTATAGAGCCGGTTTATTCATGCAACATTTCTTATACTTTTTTCCACTACCACAATTGCAAAGATCGTTTCTACCAGTCTTAGCTCGTGTTTTTACTACTGTATGATCAACATTAGGAACAGGATCAACATCAATAGTATCTTCATTAGAAACAAAATCATTATATTCATCATTTAAAAAAGTAAGACTTTGGGGTAGATCGGTATTGAAGGATGAGAAAAAATCCTTTACTTTAAAATAATCTAGAGGATCTTTCATACTATATGATATTTCAATATTTTTATCATAATGTCCTTTGTAAACATCTAAAACTTCATCCAAAGTTGTAATCTCTTCATCAATTTCGCCATATTCAAATAAAGATTTAGTTAAATCAATTGAAGTAGGGTCTTTTAAATCTGCAAGACATCTTACTAGGAAACTTTTTGCTGTGCGATCTTTTTCTAATGAAATAGCATTTTTTAATATATCTATTGTTTTCTTTTGGATATCGATATCGTTACTTGATTTAGCTATAATTATCAATGTTTCTGCTATGGATGTTTTGATCAAGTATTCTAGGCTATTATCAAAAAGTAGTTGGGATATTCTTTCAAACGACTCCTTGCCAAAATTTGCAAGCAAAAAGGGCATTACAGAAAACCAATCATTTATTTGTTCACGATAGTTATAAATGGCATATATTATTGCTTCAAGAGCGATATTTTCTCTAGTCAAAGACAAAATATGTAATGCAGTCAAAGGAGCAATACATTCGTTTTTATCTTTACTGAACCAATAATGTTTATTTTTTACTATATTGATTAAAGGTGCAAGTGTTTGGTCTTTTACAGATAGAATATCTGTTGCTAACTTTACATTTAAATCCATTCCTGAATGTATTAATTTGTAAATAAGATAATCAATATGCTCGTCTTTCTTCATTTTAATAATTTATGATATCTATAGATGAATAATAAATCCATACATATATCCATTAGTAAAAATAATCTAAACAATATATATTTTTATAGTGGATTTACAATAAAAAATCCATTGCTATGAGACCTCTAACCCACGTAATAAATAGTCAATTTTAATTAACTGATATGGAGAACTTGTAAAATTGGTATAGACCATAAATAGCCTGAGAAGCAATAATGCTATACAATTCAATATATGATAATATAAGAATTGCTGGGTATATATTTCAAAAATGAAATTAAAAATTATTTGTATCTTTGTTCTTTCTGCTTTTACTAGAAATTAATAGAGCAAATTATAAAGAGTCATTGTATTATTTGCAATTGATTATACATATATTGCCTAAGTATTGCGATCGACCTTGTTCTATTTAAAATATAAATTAATAGAACATTAGTTATATTTATTCATACATTTTTTACAATCTCTATACTTTACCTTAAAGCAGTTATTCATTGTTACTATATATCTTTAGTATTTAAGAATTATGCGGACAAATTTTTACTATGAAATAAAGCTTAATATTTTTATTAATAATACAAAAATATTAACTAATTTTTTTATATTCTATGTTGATTTCTCTTTTTATTTGAATTTGATTTTTAAAAAGTTGAAGTAGTCAACTAATTTTTTAATAAACAATTATAAAATAATTTGTTATTTATTATGATGATATTTTTAAAAGATGACAGATCAAAAAACTATTGCATTGGATTTGGATTCTGTTCTTGCTGATGTTATGTATACTTGGTTAGAAGAATATAATCTTATTTATAATACTTCTCTAATAAAACAAGATATAGTCGAATGGGATCTTCACAATATTTTGCCTATATCTGAAAAATATATTCACGATCTCTTTACTCATGTATGGACACATCGCTGGAAAGATATACCTCCAACCAGTACCGATATTTCCATAGTTACTAATCTATTACAAAAAGCAGGATATCGAATTTCTATTATAACAAAACGAGAACGCCCTACTATGAGTTTTGTATCTCATTGGTTGGACCTTCACAATATATATTTCAATGATATAGTTTTTATTTTTGATAACACATCAAAATCTTGTTTTCCTTTTTTTCTTCTTGTTGATGATTCTCCTGTCAATGCCGCAGAAATATTCTATCCTCGGAGAATAGTTATTTTTGATCAACCTTGGAATAAAAATTTGACAAATTATCCTCGTATAAGAAAATTAAATGAACTTTTTGATTTGATATGACCTTTATTCTGTCTTGGTTTTGATCTCTATGATTACTCGATTAAGTGTGGATGAAATACCATTATAATTACATAAAAAATTAAAACATTCTTCAAATTTTTCTTTATCTTTGGTTAATTTCCCACCCAAATAGTCTATTTCTATTTCTCCATGATTTGTATTAACATATAATACAATTGAAAAATTCTCTTCACTGTTATTGAGAAATTAATTTATATTCTCTTAATTCTATTTTATATATTATATTTTCTTCTATGTATAGTTTTTTTTCCGAGACTATTTTTTTCCGAGTTAATATCAAGAATATGTGCTATACGTTGGTGGAGTAATGACATTAATATTCATTATTATTAACCTGTAATCTGCCTGCCTGCCTGTTTATTTATAGTCTAAAAACCGTATCCATTCTGGAAACCACAGTTGACTTTCAGGCACTCCTATTCCTTTGGATAAAATTTCTGATGAATTATAAAATATTTTGTCTGCCCCTAGTTCTGTAGCAATTTTCTCATTTAAATCATTTATATTTGCTATTTTGCCGATATATTTTCTGGCAATTAAATCTCTTTGTTGAGTGTATAAACCAACTTGCCGGCCATCTATTGTAGGAACATAACTAACAATTATGTTTATCTTTTTTGCACCAGCTTTTCTCAAATAATATATTGTTTCAAGAATTGTACCTCCTGTTTGAATTGTTCCCTGTATAGATGTAATATCTTTGTCCTTTGTAAGTGGTTCAATAATAAATTTTAATGTTTTTCCATTTGATAGTAATTTGTTCTTGCTGACCTGCTCAGAATAATCTATCATGTGATCTGAATCGTCATATCTATCTTTGATTATTCCTTCAAACATTTCAACAATATTGTTTTTCTTTTTATTTTTGTATTCTATATTGAATCCTAGTGCCATAGGCCTAGCATAATCTGGTTCTGCATAGATCATATTTATATCGACATTTTCTTTTGAAAGAAATTCTGCTTGTAATCTACCAATATTTTTTCTTATTGTATATATACTCATATTATTGAAAATACTTGATACATGTGATTCTCGTATGAATTCAAAAGGATCCATCAATATTCTGTTTCTATCTAATTGTGTGAGAATTTTGATACCATTTTTTAAATCAAAACTAATTAATTGACCTGGATTTGTTTCTCTTAGTTTTAAACTATTAAAAAAATTTTCAATATAGTTTTCAGATATTGCTATAAAAAATTGCTCTCTTTTATCTTCTCCTATAAATAAGGGTTTGAATCCTGTGCTGTTTCTAAAAACATATAATTGTATTATTCAAACTTATTATCAGGTTGCCTCTTAGGTGTCTGTCTAAAAATTCTGCTGCTTTATAGGAATCATTTCTTTCCAATAGTATTTCTTTAAAAATAAAATAAATTTGATATATGGGTTCAATATTTTTATTATTTTTTATTAATGGATGAGTGGATAATTTGTCCATATCTATGAAAAAACCATCTGCTGCAAAATTGATTCCTTGGGGTGTTTGGTGTTTAGGTTTTTTTTTAGAAAGATATCCGGTGGCTATATTTATTATATTTTTCTTTTGTTTTTGTATTTCTTCATCTATTGGATTAAATGGTGGTAAAGCGCCGTATCCTTCTATATAAAATTGACCTGAGCTCATTTTCCAGAAAGCTTTACCACGGTGCTGGAGTAATTGCATGCCTCTGAATATGTTATAAATTAATTTTTCTTTCTCATAGTTTTCATTAATACTACATATTGCAATTATTCCTGCCACTTAAATCATGTTTGTTTTGTTTCTTGGTTGATAAAAATTATGATGTTTGCTATATTCATTTCTACTACTATGGTTTATGAGCATTCTAGACGTTATTTCCTTATTGTGTTGGACCATATATGGATAAAGTCAATTCTGTATGTCTTTAATTTACATTTGTTCTTTTTATGAGGAAAATAATTATCAAACCTTCAGTTCTAAATCGATAACATTAATTCGTAGACATTGGCCGATATTCTTTTTAAATTACCGATTGAATTTTCTTGTCATGTAATATTGAAATTTACTTGTTTAGTTTGGAAAGTTAGAATAATAGTTTGATAACAAATTGAACTTGTTTACAACACTCTTTCATCACCCCATTAAATTCGGGAGAATCGACAAGGAGATATCTATCTTCTAATTTTGTTGTCAAAATTTGATGAATTTTTAAATTTATTTTCTACCTTCTTATCAAGGAATATTATGAAAGATAATGGTCTAAACGATTATTATGGAATATCTTATTCTATTTTCGATATTGCAAAACTATATACCCAACAAAGTGGTAAAATTGCAAATTTGATATTACAATGATTTTTAATTGCTCTTTTGATTTTTTCTAAATATTTGTTTTGTTAAATCTTGTATATATAAAATAATGTATCGTATATTACCTATTTTCATTTTCTTTGTACCCCTCCTCATCTTCATCCTTCTCATACTTTCCTTTTTCTGAATTATTATATATAATAAAAATTGGTATTGATGAAAACCTTGAAGATAAATTAATTTTATAGTTCAGATCTTTGTTAAATTGGTCAATAAATCCTTTATAATAAGAAATTTGGTTATTTATTGCGTTTATAAAAGAAATTGCTATTTGTAAGTAGCTGCTAATCTCTTGTTTTTGTTCATTTAGGTGATTAACTTCTTTTTGTAACTTTTCATACTTTTCTTGTTGCTCTTTTATTGCTAACTTGATATCGCCATATTTTTTTAGTTCATCTGTAAATATCTTCCAGTATTCTGATCTGCTTTGATTTTATTTTATTTTATCTTTGGTATTGTTTCATTTTGAGGACCAATATTAGAATTACTAAAATTAGTATTATTTGTACAAGTTTCAACTAGTTGATTAATACCTATAATATCTTGCTCAGCCTATTCCTTTTTGAAAAAGATTGGATAAAGATGGACCTATTAATGGGGTAAACCACATAATTTGTCGACTTATTGTTTAATTGATTATTCAATACAGACAAGTTCATCTCTTTTTTCTTTTACTTTGGCTTCAAATCCAAGTTTGTTATCATATTGTTCTTCCATATCTTTAAGAAATTTTGAAACTGCTTTATCTGGTGAAATATTATTAGCTTCTGTTATTTCCAAGATAGTATTTAGTAATTGCTTTATCTCTTTGAGACCCAAATTCATATCTTCAAGTTGACAATATATATTCATAGTTTGTTTATGTTGATTTACTTGATCTTGCCAAATCTGTCACTGATTTGTTTAAATCAATTCTTTGATTATGCAGTGATTGTAAATTGAGCTTCATGTGTTTTTATTTGCCCTTTAAGGGATATTGATCTTAAATATTCTTTTATTATTTTTGAGTATCATATCCATGTTCTTTAAAATCGTTTATCAGTTGTGAAAAACTTTGTATATCATCTTCTATTTTGATAGAATGATTTTCCCATAGTTCTCTTTTTAAATCATAAAACCAATCAATAAATGTCATAACATATTTTTTATCTTGTTTTAATAACTCAAGTTCAAATTCTATTTGTTTTCTTTTTGATTCTTCTATTTTGATATCCTTTTCTAATTCTTTTTTATAATTTTCTAATTCTCTATATTCTTTTTTCTTTTGAGATATATAGTGAGATATTTGTGAAATAAATGGTATTTTAATTTGCTCTGGCGAATCATTTTTTAATTTTAGATTGATTGATCATAGTTATCTTCAAGATTTGTTTGATTCATAACTTGTTTTATTTTCTGATTGAATAGAATCTGGTATTATTGATTTTTTATCAAACTTCTATTATCATCCTTTTCAATCAAAGAAGATGATGATTATTGATATTGAATATCAGTATTAGAATGAAAATCAAGTAAATCTTTAATCCATGAGAATATATTAGATGGAGTAACCCCTAGATTTTTACAAGTTAAATAGATATTCTTGTATAAATGTGGATATTTCATTGTATTGACTGTTTCCGATATCTATTACTCATTATCATCATAACAGACATCATCACCTTCATGGATTCCAAGATTTTTAATATGTTTGTCATTCTAAAGCCTTGTGCACATTGTTCGATTGATATGTTTGATTTTCTAACTAAAACTATAAAGTCTCTTATCTCATCAATATCTGGATATTGCTATTTTCCTTTTCCAATCATTTATTAAATAATGTACTTTGCCTTTTGAAATGCCGTTTCATCTACTATTTGGTTTATGGATTTGCCTTGCAGATACTTTTGTATCACTATTGATTTATCTGATTGTGATGGATCGGTCAATTTTATTATAATTTGGGTCAACTATTTTATAAAAATGTTCAAAAAAGCGGTCAATATGGTCAAATGCCGGTCAATTTGGTCAATAAAACGGTCAAATTTTCTATAAATCATAGTAAGCACGATATAGATAGGAAAATATATTGTAAATAAATCATAATATATAATAACTAAACAAGATATGCAAGTAAACTATAAACTGTGCTCTGCAGGTATTCTGTTTCTACTAATCACGCTTTAAATAGCGCATCTTCAGGGTATATCTTTATTGTTAAATGAATAGAGTCACATAATTATTATTAAATTAAACCCTTGTTTATAATATAGAGGGGGTAGTAATGCCGATTTTTTCCTTTCAATAGCGTTGCTCGTTATAATTACACTATTGATTGTATTTTATCTGTTAATTGAGTTATGCACAATTCTTAGACACTATAACTAAACAAGGAAGCCTATTTAGAAATAACCTTTAGAATGGAGTAGGCAATTGTCTGCTTTATTGCAGGATTATTTAAATATTTTCTGTTTATGTTTTAGTGTTAAAGATGTAATGAAAATAGTTATATTTTAATTGGTTTTGCTCTGAATGAAGTATAGTATTAACTGTTTTTCGAATCATGCAACAAAGCAGTATACAAATAAAAAGATGGTATTTTTCGAGTTCTTTTTTCTTGATTTCGTTTCTCTTGATATACATTATCGTTATATCCTTAATTGTATATGAAGAACCTTGGTTTTATGATATTTGAATATCTGTTATATATTGTTGTATAATAACAATAATTATGATATATTGACCAGATTTATCAACCTTCTTTAATATATAATATTGAAAAATACTGCTATCAAACCCATGTAGATTTCTTCACGATTTCCACCGAACCCGCTATGTATGCAGATCTTTGTGAAATTATAACTTAATGGTTTTTCAAAAGTTAAAAATAACCTGCTTTTATATATTTAGTAATTGAACCCATCTATATACCAAGCTCAAACCCCCTTGGGCCCATGTCAAAATTGACTTTATAAGAGGGTTCAGCACAATGAGATTATCAGTAATAGTAATGATATGGCTATAGATCATCCTTTATCTTTATTTCTTGCTATGTTAAGGTCACCTGAATCTTTACGTCAGTATCCTGGGAGACTTCAGCCTTTTTTCTTTAACTTTTTAAAAATAGAATGAGAATCTATTAAAGATCAAGCCTTAGCCTTTGTTCAAAAATATAAAAATGATAATGATATCGAGCGAAATCTACAAAAACAGTTAATCATGTTTGCACATTATCAAAAAGAAAGAGTTAAGTAAAAAAGAGATTTCACCAACAACAGTCCCAAATTATTTTAAAGCAATAAATCTTTTTTGTGAGACTAATAATTTATCAAAGAATGTATGATTCTTCTTGGAAATAAAGGCAAAGCGACAACAAAGATACAATACATTTTGTTTTAAAGCATTTTCTTCAGAGCAGACAACCAAATTACAAGGCCAAAGGATTTTCAGAAAGAATATTTACTATAAAATGTTCACCTGGTAGTCCTCAATATGATATTTCTGAAGTAATAAATGATGCAGGAGATCCAGACACATAAAAAATTATACAGAGAAATTGATGATCTTCGAAAGCTTTTACTTGTATATAGAATATTGCATTATGATGACCAAATACCTGATATTACACTTTCTATTAAAAACAGAGACAAACAGCTTTGTAAACCTCTTATAAGACTATTTAACAATACAAAAGCCCAAGAAGAAATTATTACCTCCTTATCTAAATTTCTTGCTGAAAAAAAAAATAAGAAATTAAATTCATTTGATTCATATCTTTTTTCAGTTATATCAGATTTAGTAAAAGATGAAAATACAGTAATTTCAAATGAAATATTTTGGAATATTGTTTTTTCTCTTCCTGGCAACGAATTCCTAATAAGCCTCAATCTTATCAAACAGATGAATTTGGAATTGTATCAAAAGCAAGAATAACCAAAATATGTGAAGATAAATTTGGAGCGGTTAAAGGACATGATGGACAAAAAAGATCTCTTGTATTTTAATAAAAACAATAACAAAAACTTAAAGCAATTATTCATCCGATCAAAAAATAAAGATTTTTGATAATTCTTCAACTAACACTTTTAACACTTTTAACACTTTTTGGAAAGGTATTGAAAGAAATGGCACATTATAATAATAATTTAAATGATACTAAAGTAACTAAAAGCGGACTAGAATCAGATAACTATGAAGGAAATAGTGAAACATTTACGCAAATAATAACAGTAATTCTCCAATTCAAATTATAGAGGTTAAGGATAAGTATCTGACTAAAGTGTTAGAAGTGTTAGAAGTGTTAGAGAATGAAAAGCAACTGAAGATGGAAAAGAAAATGAAACAACTATGGAACAAAAATAGACAATGTGGCAGATAAGGTTCTTAAGATTCAACAAATACTGCTAATATAATTATCTGTATTTACCAAATTATAAATATACTAAAGAAGATATTGACAAATTCTTTGATTCTGATAATGGACAAAAAGAAGAACATACATTAGAAGAAAGCATATGCAGACCTTTGATAGGACAACAAAATTATAAACCCTTTTTCTATTATTGTAAATATATGTCCCAAAGTAGAAAATATAAACTTGATAAGTATTGAAAATCATATTAGACTTAAAGATCCTGAAAGACATAAAGCAAAACTATTAGAATTTTTAGAAAAGGAAAAAGAAAATAATGATTAAATTGTATAAATATTAATTTTCTAAATACACTTTACCTTCATTTAGCTGAACTATCTGTTTCCCATATCGCAAAGCTATTGTTCTCTGTATCAAGACATATTGCAAAATATCCCATTCCAGGAACAGGCATTTTTTGTAAAACTACTTTACCACCAAATCTTTCTACTTTTGTAGAATATTCATCTATTGATTTTACATCAATATAATTTGTGATTCCCTGTTGTTGTGGGTTTTGTCTTTTTAACATGCCTCCCCTTAATGCTTTATTTCCTTTGTCGTCTGTCGTTGTTATAATATAGTATTCCATATCTGCAGGCATGTTATCTGTCCCTTGAAATTTTTCAATCGTCCATCCAAATAACTCGCTATAGAATTTCTTTGATTTTTCAGATGTCATCTGAAGGAATTTCAAAATGAACTATTGTAGGCATATTATAATGGCTCCTCCATTTTAGTTGTATTTGATTTTTTCATAAAAAACAATATACAAAATATTGTTAATAAATATGCAAGGGAGTAAATGTATAGTTGCAATACTTAAGATTATAAATAGGAAAAAAAATGTCAGTAAATGATAATGTAGTTCATTTAAGTAAAATATATCTCTATTTATCCAGTATAAAAATAGTCATACAAATGATTATTAAGATCGGAAAGACCTGTTTAATAATTTCTTTACATTTGTACTTTCATCTTTTATAGATGATGAAGAATATAATGTAGATTATCTTCATAAAAATACCATAAAAATTGAAAATCCTCATTCATTATAATTTAGAAAATAATGCTCATGGCTTAGATAATGCCGTTATTACGGTTACTCCTGTCACTATACTAGATATACAACAAAAGTTGTTGATCATAATATAATAACTAATTTGCCTGATAATCTATATCGTCTTTATGAAATATGAGATACTTGGATTGTAATAATTGCAATATTAGTAGGAGATAAATGGTATATGCTAAAGCACTTATGTAAAATGAACAGTAAATAAACTGGAAATTTATAAAATAAAAATATTTCTTAAATGTTGACCTGTATTTATTTTAAAAGTATTCTTGTGTCTGATTAGATTTTACTTTATTATATTTTTATATAGTTATTTATATCCTTATATTGTATTGAAAATAATAATAGCACTAGGAACGATATTTTTTTCTGTTTTTGCTTTATCTTTTTTATTTTATGAATAATACAATGAATTTCACTGTTTATGCTCAATCAGATTTGCAAATAACAAAACATAGAAATATGGTTATTGATTTGGGCAATGGCTTGGAAACCAATGCTAGGTTAAATCTTCCAGCTACAGGGAACGGTCCTTATCCTGGAGTTCTTCTTGTTCCTGGCTCTGGAACCACTGACATGAATGAGACAGCAGGCTATGTTCGTATAGATAATGAAACAGGCTCGCTCATTTATCCATCTGCAAGACCTT
Source organism: uncultured Nitrososphaeraceae archaeon (assembly GCA_963838615.1). Classification (GTDB taxonomy): domain Archaea; phylum Thermoproteota; class Nitrososphaeria; order Nitrososphaerales; family Nitrososphaeraceae; genus Nitrosocosmicus. The sequence goes on along the minus strand of CAWISD010000081.1, from coordinate 7,068 downwards.
TCTTTGATATAGCTGAATATCTTTCAGAAAGAGGCTTTGCAGTATTGCAATATGACAAGAGAGGATTTGGAGCGAATATGACAATTTTAGATAATAATGTATGGGGAAACATAACAGTTACTGATTTAATAAACGATGCTCAAAAGGCTCTGAATACTCTCATACAACAACCAGAGGTTGATTCTAGCAAGATATCTTTAATTGGACATAGCGAAGGTACAACGATAGTTCCAAGGATTGCAATCAACAATCCCAATAAAGTAGATAATATTGTATTGATGGGAACATTGGCTCAAAACTTGAAAGAAGTAGGAAACCATCAAATAATGCAACCAGTACTCTATGCTCAGAAGGTCCTAGACCACAATCATACCGGATTAATATCAGTACAAGAAGCATCAAAGGATCCTGTTTTCAGATCTCTAGTTAGAGACCTTACTCATGTTCTTATGCAAAACATTACTTTGATAAATGGAACAGACAAAAGACTGAATTCTCAATATGACATAAACAATGACACCTTCATAAGCATTAATGACGAACTCAAGCCAAGACTAATGGACCAAGCTAAATCTTGGGCGGTTGTAACACCGGGTGAAAAGTGTAACGGTTTAAAAGGTCCATGTCCTATTTGGATTAATTCACAGTATTCTTTGACGCCCAATCTGGATATAATAGACAAAGTTCCATCCAACATATCTGTCTTGATTCTGCAAGGAGAGAATGATTCAGACACTCCAATACAGCAAGCATTTCTTTTACAACAAAAACTAACAGAATTAAGACATCCTGATCATACATTAATAACATATCCGGACCTTGGCCATTTGTTCTATCCTTCATCTCAATGGGTTACTGCTCTTGGGGGACCAATTTCACAGTATGTCTTGGCTGACTTATATTCATGGCTTGAATCTCATTCAGGATTTACACCTTTGTATACTTCTATGCATTCATCTAATTCTTCTTCATCTAGCAACTTTATCAATAAATAAAATAATTTAAAATCTCAAGGAAAGAGTTGAGAAATTTAATTATCAGGTAGGACTAAGGGGGAAAATTCTTTCAGCAATTTAATTGACAATGAATTTAAAAAATTAAAACTTAAAAAAAAATAACAAATTATTTTTGAAGGAACACATTAGAGTACTTGAAATAAAAAAATTGTGAAGTTGAAAAAATAAATAAATGATAGATATGATGAGATAGAAATTGCGATGTAAAGAGAATTAACATAATTAAAACTAAATTACTAAAAGGCCTTGGAATAAAAATAACTGTAAATAGAAATACAAGAAAAATATGACCATAATAAAGATAGAGAAAAATAACTCCGGTAACCCGTAAGCACAAATTAACTCTGGAAAACGAAAGTTTATCTCCGTATTTTGATTGTTTATCTCCGGTTTCAAACAAGTTATCTCCGGATGATAAACAAGATTTAAGCACAAAAACCACTAATTCTGGAGATACTGGATGTACCGGAGATAAATCAGATATTGTGGAAGGAGAAGAAAAAGACTAATGACAATACAAGAGAAACTTCAAACTCAAATACTGACAATTTGATTGGATATAGAGAACCTTTCTACTACTGTAAAGAACATCCCAATGTTGAAAATATTCATAGAGAAACGATCGAGCAACACATATTGATCTCTACTTCGCATAAATCACCATAGTTTATTATAAAGATTAAAGTAATGTCTAACCATCTAATGGATAATAAATATTAAATTTAATTAAAATCAAATGAAAACATAAAACTAAAATAAATGTCAATTGAAAAGATCGTATTATTGATAGAAAACTGATACTATTATCCAAGATATTATCATTCATTCAAGATATATGTTTTACTTAAGTTAAGAACCCTTTTTACCTTAGTTACGTTTTTATGATTTATTTATAAATTACAGTATAATCCATAAACATCTCCATTTGAATTGTCTATATAATCCCAAGATTCATTTGCAAGATGTATTTTCTTAAAATTTTTTTTCTTATTTTTATCTATTTTATCATATACTGCGCTTCCCATAATGATTTGATTTGGCTTTGCATATTGGGTCATTTTTGATGCAGTATTGATGGCGTAACCTAAAATATCCAATTGCGATGTCTCTAATGTATTTGCTTTTTTATCCGCATCTTCTAGGTTATTACTATTTCTTTTATAAATAATTTTTCTTCTTCTTCTTCTTCTTCATTAATGTCTTTGTTGTACTTTGTTTTAATATTGTATTGGACAACTGCATTTTCACCAACATCAATACCAACTCTTATATTTAATTCAGGATATCCATTTTCTTCTAAAATATCATTAATTCCTTCTTTTATTACTTTTATCATAGAATAAGCACAATCTACTGCTTTGGAACATGGGAGATACAAGTTATCTTTATCTGCAACAAAAAAGAAAGACAATATGCCATCTCCCACAAATTTAAAAACATATCCTCCATATGCATCAACGATTAAAGACATCTCTTGAGTAAACACTTGTATTATCGTGGTAAGCCTTTTTAGTGGCAGATTCATAGATAACTTTGTTGAACTTACTAAATCTACATATAAAATTACAAGATAGATATTTGTATTAACAACTTTTTCTAATATCTTTTGAGTATTTTTTAAATCAATATCAAAAATTGGTTTTGCTTTTAATTTTTTCCATGTTCTTTTTTGTATTTCTTGAATAGAATTTTCTATATCAATGTCAGAAACTGAATTTATCATTTCATTCTTTGGTTTAGAAGACGCTTCTATGATGGATTTTTCTTTATATTGATTATCTTTATGAACTTGAACTAATGTATTAACAACTTCTTTTTGACTAATATCTAATTGAGATGCAATAACATCTGGCGATAGACTTGATTCATAAAGGTTTAGAATAGTTTGTGGAATGGATATCTGTCATCATCAATACAGTTAATATCCATAAAAGAAACTTCGTTTTCATTGTTTTTATATTTTTTTGTAGTTGTTGAATTATAAAATTAGTTTTTAGGATTAAGGTTAATTATTGCGATAAGATGAATTCGATTAAATACAAACCATATTTTTGCTGAATTTGTCATCTATATATGATAAATTTAATTATACAAAGCAAAATATCTTTTATATGAGTAAGGTTCAACATTATAAAGGCATTAATTCCAATTTAGAAAAAATCTATAGTGTTATAAAAGATACAATTAATGAAGAAAATAATTTAAAAATTGTATCTGAATATAAAGGATTACTAAATGGTATTCCTTTGAGAAGTATAATGGCCCTCAACAACTCCCCAAAGGTGATTGTTGGGTCGCTAAGAGAAATACATGTTTCAATAACTGGAGAACCAAACGACTATGCCATAGAAGTAGCATCTGGATCATGGTTTGGGAGGTTATTAATTCCAGGAGTAGCAGGATTATTTATAGGAGGACCGGAATAGGTCTTGCTGCAGGCGCTACTGTGGGAGCAGTAATGGCCTATGAATTTGAGAAAAAGATATGGAAAAAGATACTGGAAGCGGTCAAAATAGAAAGTGAACATCATCCAACTTTGGACTCTGTTGATCATTATCATCAGTAAAACAAGTCAATAATTTTCATTCTCTTTTTCATTTTATAAAATAAAAATAATATTTTCAGGCATAATGTTAATACATTGATCTATTTTTTTCTTAAATTAAGATAAGTGATCGTTGTATTATTCAACCTATTTACCAAAAAACTAAACAACTTAACATTTGTGATCCATTGGCCTCCTTTAATCGATCTCTAGTGATATTGTGAGCAACTGTTTACTTAATTTTCTTGATATTGTCTGATGACCGCATTAATGCGGATCAAATCTATCACTCCATAATAATGACATTAATACTATAGAAATTTCAATTAAACCAACAGATATTCATTTAAATCCCTTTGGAAAACACATAGAAAATATTTAGACTTGACTCCATGAAGTATAGGGTACTGATTTGAGTCCTCTTTCTCGACAATTAAACTAAAGAACTATTAAAATTAAAAATTGTCAAAATCTAATTATGTTCTAAAAAAAATCTACTTTGAAAGTATTATGATACAACTTTACTAGAATTAAGAATTTAATCCCTTTATTCATATCATATACGCGTTGATATACTCAGAATGATTCAGTTTTATAGGATTATAACATAATGTTACTTTATGATTGGACTCTTTGTTGATAGCGAGAATTATAAGAATCCGTTACATAAAATGATTTTTCAGCGAATTGAATGGGTATGCTTTTGTCATTATCATCTGGCAAATCACTCCATAAACCTATTATTATTCTATAGTCTCCTTTGGGAGCGTATTCTGGAATTTTCCATTTCCATTCAAACCAGTCTGTTTTTACATTTCGTCCATGAATTTTTCCTAAGTTCGATGGAATATTGTGAATATTCCAATCATTTTCTATATTTGCTTTGATGGTTGTTTCACTAAAAGATGTTATATTTCCACTTGCATCATCTAAATGAAAAGTATCTTTAGGAAAAGATGAATTTTTAGGAGGGATAATCTCTGCTGCAAAATAACCATATTCTATTTTTCCACTATATTGGGCTTTAAAAATAACTTGATCTTTACTGCTTTCATATTTCTCTTGCCTATTGTTTATTTCGCCTTTAAAAATTGGATTTCCTATGTAGGTGAAACGGCTTGTTTTTACTTTACCATCATCATCATTTTTCTTTGTTCTTAGAAAAACATCAATTAATCTTGAAATAACCATTCCGCCCCAATTAGCTATTATTGTCCATTGCCATTGCTCCAAAGTTATGATAATTAATCAATATTTTACCCGATAATTATAGTGTATCGTTACTCAGCTTATTCTTTTAATTTTATAAGACAAGTATCTAACAATAAATTACTTGTTCGATTTACAGTTTTATTAAAGGCGATTTGACAGAATCTGCCTTTAGAATTGATTAACTATTTCTTTAAGGCCTTGCAAATAAATCTTATTTTAATAGTGATAACATTATGGAAACATTTGGTCCCATTTTACAATTGAATCTTCATTGGATAATATTTGCTTAAACATTCATAAAAAACATAAAATGATTAAATAATTCAAATTTCTATCAACTAAACATCCGAGTGCTTTCTGTCACAGATGTTGTTCAAGATTATGGAAAGCCCACAGGTTCTACCGATGGAGGCAGTTGGCATACATCGTGGGCCCGTAAATAGTTTCTGAAATTACATCATCATAATCATTCTCCTGATGGCAAAAGCATTATCGAAAGGACTTTTTAGTAGGTCAAGGACAGAACCGAAAATTTTATGACTGCTTTTTCCTTGCAACAAAAGGAAAGAACGCTGTGATCTCTTTTATGTCAAAAACTGACTTTCCTTGTTTGTAAATATGCATAACAATGAAGGTGCTAAACTCTTTAGTTAACAAAGCCTATATGTCAATTGATTATATATTTTTCATTTCATTTTTTTCTTTTGTAAAATAAACAATCCACTCAGGTGTTAAATTTTATTTTTAAAAAAAAATAAAAAGTGATATTTTTCCAAAAGCTTTAAACACTATTAATTAGTATATTATCTATTAGAGTATAATAGTAAAATATAAATTTGATTTTGAGAATAGTGTTGGATTTATAATAAATAGAACAACAAAGGCACTAATTTATGCCTTAGACCAAGAGTTACGCAAAAAAGTAGGTATTACGTTCGGTCAATGGAAAATTATCATTATAGTATTTAACAATAACAATGATAATGACAATGGTTTAACTCAAAGAGAGATTGCTGATAAATTAGGATTAGAGGGGTCAACCCTTATTCTAATCATTGATAAATTGGAAAAAGATGGATTTTTACTTAGAAAAGTGGATAAGAGTGACCGACGAAATAATAGAATCTTCTTAACTAAAAAGTCAAATAAGTACCTGATGGACTCTATGATTAATTGTGGCGCTAAAATATAAAACAAATTTTGTTAAAAGATGTTTCTGATGCTGATGTCTCAATAACAAAAAATACATTAAAAAAATGTGGCAAAAACATTCAAAATGAATTCAATTTAAATTTTGCAGCAAAAGTTGTATCTAATGAAAAAAGTAATGATGACTGCTGATGCTGTTATTAGAGCTAAAGATCTTTATAGTAAGTTATATGGCGACAGCAAAATTGTTGAAAAGATTGACAGCATTTACAATTAAAACTCCTTGGTGAAACTAGTGATAAAATTGAAAATAAAGAAAAAAATAAGGAACTGGGCAGATATATACAAGATGAAAAAACTCCTATTTCTCAATCCAATTCGCCAGTAAAAATTCCAGCATATGCATAGAAAGTACTGGCCCTTCTAAGCTGTATTGCTACAATGGTAATGTATGCAGAGACAATGCTAATACCTGTTATTCCAACTTTAATCAAGGATTTTCATATATCATATGGATTATCTTCATGGCTTTTAACTGCCTATTTGATATCAGGAGCTGTTATGACTCCAATAGCTGGAAAGTTATCGGATATTTATGGAAGAAAAAAAATGTTATTAATAATAATGGCAATTTATGCAGGAGGTGTAATTACAGGAGGATTTGCAATTAATATCTATACTCTTATAATTACAAGAGTCATTGAGGGATTCGGTATGGCAATGTTTCCAATAGCATTTAGTATGATAAGAGATCAATTTCCAAGAGATAAAGTCTCTATTGCGCAAGGTGTTATTACATCTATGTTTGCCACTGGTGCAGTAATAGGATTATCAATTGGAGGAATAATCATTCAGCATTTTGGATGGAGAATGACATTTTTTACACTCATACCTATTTCTCTAGCATTACTTTTTGTCATACAAAAGCTTATTCACATAAGCGATGATTACAGTTATGATATTAACAATAATAATAAATTAGATCCAAATAACACAATAACAAGAGCTAAAAAAGATCAAAGTATAAACAAAGGTAAGAAAAAACCTACAACTCCAATTGATATTAAAGGATCAATACTATTAGCAATTACCATTACTTCATTTCTTCTTGCATTAACACTTTTACAATCCACACCTAGCAATAAT